>JAUHVN010000516.1 GCA_030425055.1 Actinomycetes bacterium
GCTGTCGACCCTCGGCACGACGTCGATCGAAGACGTCAAGGCGGCGAACCCGAACGGGCGCAACTGGTTCCAGCTGTACGTCATGCGCCAGCGCGAGATCTCGTACGGACTGGTCGAGCGCGCCGCGGCCGCCGGTTTCGACACGCTCATGTTCACCGTCGACACTCCGGTCGCCGGCGCCCGCCTGCGCGACAAGCGCAACGGCTTCTCGATCCCGCCGCAGCTGAGCATCGGCACGATCCTCAATGCGATCCCGCGGCCGTGGTGGTGGTTCGACTTCCTCACGACGCCCAAGCTCGAGTTCGCGTCGCTGTCGACGACCGGCGGCACGGTCGGCGAGCTGCTGGATGCCGCGATGGACCCCACGATCTCGTACGACGACCTCGACGTCATCCGCGACATGTGGCCCGGAAAGCTCGTGGTCAAGGGCGTCCAGAACGTCGAGGACTCGGTCGCCCTCGTCGAACGGGGCGTCGACGGCATCATCCTCTCCAACCACGGCGGACGCCAGCTCGATCGGGCTCCCGTGCCGTTCCACCTGCTGCCCCAGGTGGTACGCGAGGTCGGCAAGGACGCCACCGTCATGGTCGACACCGGCATCATGAACGGCGCCGACATCGTGGCATCCGTCGCGCTCGGCGCGAAGTTCGCGCTCGTCGGCCGTGCCTACCTGTACGGGCTGATGGCCGGCGGCCGACAGGGCGTCGACCGCACCATCGAGATCCTGCGGAGTGAGATCGAGCGCACGATGAAGCTGCTGGGCGTCTCGGAGCTCGCCGAGCTCACGCCCAAGCACGTCACTCAGCTCACGCGGCTCGCACCGGTGGCGATGCCGCCGCGTCCGCGCCGCTCGCGCGCGACCGCAGCGAAGTCCTGACCTCGGCCGGGGCGCTGATTCTCAGGCCCGGGAGGGCAGCGTCGGCAGCAGCGCGGTGAGGAACTCGGCGGTGTCCTGCCAGCCGTCCACGGCCTGGCAGGAAACACCCATCGCGAGCACGGGGTAGTCGTTGCCGTCGGGATCGAGCCGGTCGCCGACGAACAGCATGTCGTCGAGCGGGATGCCGGTCTGCTCGACCAGCCGGGCCATGCCGTAGGCCTTGTCGATGCCGCGGTGGGTGATGTCGACCGAGGTCGAGCCGCCCGAGCGCACCTCGAGGTCGGGAACCAGCGCGGCGACGGCGGCGCGCAGCGCATTCTTCTTCGCCCCGTCGGGGTCCCATACCGACTTCGCCTCCAGCGGAGCCTGCTGGCCGAGTGCCGAGAAGGTGATCTGCGATCCGCGATCTTCGAGGATGTCGCCCCACGGCTCGGGCTCCCAGTACCCGAGGCGGCGGGCCTCGGTCTCGAGCGCCGTCATCGCGCGCTGCTTCTGGTCTTCGTCGAGCGACATCGCGTACACGGTCGCGACCTCGCCGGCCACCAGTCGGTAGTACTGCGTGCCGCACGTCGGCAGCAGATGGATGCGCGCGAGCGTGTCGTGCGAGGCGTCCGGCAGCTGCTCGACCACCTGGGTGCGGAACTGCGCCAGCTGACCGCCCGAGATCACGGCGACCTCGACTCGCTCGGCCAGCGCGACCATGAGATCGGCGATCTGCGGGGGCAGGGGCTGCTTCGACGGCGCGAGCGTGTCGTCCAGATCGAATGCGACCAGGCGAGGGGGCATCATGCTCCTCGTCTTGATGTCATTGTCGGGGTGACAGGATTTGAACCTGCGGCCTCTTCGTCCCGAACGAAGCGCGCTACCAAGCTGCGCCACACCCCGTGGCA
>JAUHVN010000517.1 GCA_030425055.1 Actinomycetes bacterium
TCACCGCATCCTGCGTCTCGACGCGCGCGGCCACGGCGGATCGACCGGTTCGCGCGATGAGAGCTCCTACGGCTGGGATCGCCTGGCCGACGATCTGCTGACCGCGCTCGACGCGATCGCCCCGGGCGAGCGCGTGCACGGCATCGGGCCGTCGATGGGCACCGGCACGCTGCTGCATGCCGCGACACGCGAGCCGGGCCGGTTCGAGACGCTCACCCTCGTGGTGCCCCCCACGGCCTGGGGCAGCCGCCGCGCGCAGGCCGACACCTACCGCGCCAACGCCAAGCTCATCGAGAAGAAGGGCATCGCGGCCTTCGTCGAGCTGGGCACGACGACGCCGGTGCCGCCGGCGCTCGCGGACGCGCCCGAGACGCGGCCGGCCGTCGACGAGGAGCTGCTGCCGACGATCCTGCGCGGTGCCGCGGCGACCGACTTCCCGTCGCGCGAGGCCATCGAGACGATCGACGTGCCGACGCTGATCCTCGCGTGGACCGGCGACCCGTCTCATCCGCTGCGCACCGCGACCAAGCTCGAGAAGCTGCTGCCGCAGGCGCGCCTGGTCGTGGCCCGCACGCCGTACGGCGTCATGGCCTGGCCGGGGCTGTTCGCCGAGCACGTCTTCACCGGCGGCCACGTCACCTCCGACGACCACGCGTGACCTCGCGGCTGCACCTCGGGCCCGGCTCGGCCCGGCGTAGGGTGTGAGCCATGGTCGACCCGCAGCAGCCGTCACCGCCGGGTGTCGACATCCGCGACCTCGAAACGGTCGACGAGGTCTTCCGAGCCTCGGCGGTGCTCGCCGAGGTGTGGGGCGGCGATCGCTCGGGGATGCCGCCGAACCTGCTGCGCGCGATCGCGCACTCGGGCAACTACGCCGTCGGCCTCTACGACGGCGACCGCATGATCGGTGCGTCGGTCGCGTTCTTCGCCGCGCCCGCCAAGCGGTCGATGCACAGCCACATCACCGGTGTGCTGCCCGGATTCCGCAGCCAGGGCCTCGGCCGAATCCTCAAGCGCCACCAGCGCGAGTGGGCGCTCGCACGCGACGTCGGTCACATCACGTGGACCTTCGACCCGCTGGTCGCCCGCAACGCCCATTTCAACCTGCGCGTGCTCGGCTGCGAGGTCACCGAGTACCTGGTCGACCACTATGGGCCGATGGACGACGGCGTCAACCGCGGCGACGAGTCCGACCGCATCATGGTGTCGTGGGCGCTCGCGTCACCGCCCGTGCCGACCCCGCCGGCCGCCCGCGTCGTCGCCGCCGTGGCGGTGCCGCCCGACATCGAGGAGGTGCGCCGCCGCGACCTCGACGAGGCGCGCGCCTGGCGCGTGCGCGTGCGCGACGGCATCCTGACCGAGCTCGACCGGGGTCGCCGCATCGGCGGCTTCGACGACCTGCGCGGGTACCTCCTCGTCGAGGGCTGACCGCCCCCCGCCCGTGTCCCACTTTCGGTCCACATCGGGGTCGGTGGTGGACCGAAAGGTGGACACGGTCTGCCGAGATCGGGACGCGGCCACCTGCTCGTCGAGGGCTGACGACCACCGGCATCCGCTACCGTGTCGGGGTGAGCACCACCGACTGGACCCCGCATCACCGTGAGGACGGCGAGCTGCTGGGGTGGATCCGCCCCGACGGCGACGACTGGGTCGCCGTCGACCTGCTGGGCCGCGAGGCGTCGGCCGCGGGCGACTGGCTCGACGCCGAGGAGGCCCTCGAAGCCGCCGGGCTCGCGTGGCTGGCCGAGATGTGGATGCTCGAACTC
>JAUHVN010000072.1 GCA_030425055.1 Actinomycetes bacterium
ATCGTGTCGATCGACGCGACCGCGTAGGCAATGCCGATGCCGAGCACCGGTGCGATCTGCGTGGTGAGTCCGGTGAGCGCGGACACCTTGCCGCGCTGCTGCTCCGGCAGCTTGTCGGCCTGGATCGTCTGAAGCGCGGCGCCCGCGATCGACCAGCCCGTCATGCCGAGCACCCAGCCCACGCCGATGACGAGGAGGTTCGGAGCGAGTCCGATGACGACCAGACCCGCGAAGCCGATGACCGTACCGAGGTAGATGAAGGGGCTGCGACGCCCGAACCGTGAACGCGTCCGGTCGCTCCAGATGCCCACGAGCGGGCTGATGATCAGGTAGACCAGCTGCGCGCTGCCGGTGATGTAGCCGAGAACCTCTTCGTGGCCGGGCGCGAGCTCCGAGATCCGCACGGCGATCCCGTACGACAGCGGAACCATCATTGCCATCGATGCGCCGAAGCTCGCCAGCATCAGCCAGAAGATGTAAGACCGGCTCATCAGCGTCTGCGGCTCGGCCGCGGGCGCCTGGGGAGCAGCGAACTCTTCGGCCTCCGACACATTGTTGGTCACCGTGACTCCTTCATCGTGTGATCCGATCGCGCGGCTGCGCGTGATCGAGGGGCGAGCCTGCTCGCCAAATGTAACCGACGTGGTTATCTTTGCTGAAGAGTAACCATAGTGGTTACGTTTAGCAAGCCGGATCCTCGAAGTGGAAGACTCGGGAGGGTGAAGATGAACGGCACGGATGCCTCAGCCGCGACGACCCCGCAGGTCGATGCCGGTCCGCGCCGGCGCGGCCCCTACTCCTCGACCCCTGCCCGACGCGCGCAGATCGTGCGCGCGGCCTTGGCAAGCATCGCCGAACACGGCTACGAACGCGCGTCCCTGCGCGACATCGCGGCGCGCGCCGAGGTGACCCATGCCGCGCTGCTGCGCCACTTCGCAAGCAAGGACGACCTGCTCCTCGCCGCCCTCGCGCAACGCGACGCCGACGACGAGGAGTTCGCGCGTCACATCATGGAGTCGCGCGTTCCCGCGGAACGGGTGCTCTCAGGCGTGCTCGAGAACGAGTTCGCCCACCCCGAGCAAGGGCGGAACTGGCTGGCCGTCACCGTCGCAGCGACGAACCCCGACCACCCCGCCCACGAGTTCTTCGTCGCCCGCCGCGAGCGCATGCGCTCCCACCTGTCGAGCAGGCGCTTCGGAACGGATGCCGATGGCGAAGAGCTCAGCGCAGATGACAAGGTCACGATGCTCATGGCGATGATCGACGGACTGAGGATCCAGGCGCTCATGGAGCCCGATCACGACGTCCTGCCGCTACTCGAGATCTTCATGCGGCTCATCGCGACGCCGGCTGACGCCGGCTGACGCCGCACGATCGCGCGAGCAGAACGTTCCAACGTCAGGTCACGGGCTCCTCCACCGCGCTACTTGCGGAAGACGTCGCAGCGCCCGCCAGCTGCTGCGGGACCGGCGCGGGCGCCGACTGCTGCGTGAGCATGTTCTGCGCGAAGAAGGCGACCAGGTCGCCCGTCGCCGAGAAGGGCAGCACAGCGGCGACGTACTGGTCGGGTCGAACAACGACGACCGCGCCCTCCGGGGCGATGTCCCGCGCGGCGAAGATGTCGGCTGACGTCCACGCGTTCGGTACGCCGGCGTAGACCTTCTCCCAGTCGGTGAGTCCGAGCGGTCCGGTGCGCGGCGCGAAGATCTCCGGCACGTGGATGATGTCGATCTCCTCGAAGGGCTGCCGGTACACGACCTTGACATCGAAGACCGCGTCGACGTCCGCGCCCTTCGGCGTGAACCGGGCGACCGGCGAATCCGGGGAGGCGAGCCATTCCGCCCATTCCTGGAGCGCCGAGGGCGCGCCGACGGCGGCTGCGTCCGCGAAGGCGTAGATCCTCCAGCGGCCGTCCGCCTTCGCGTGGTGACCGAGGTGGACGACGTTTCCATCGCATACCCGCACGACCTCGACGGACTTGAAGCGCTTCCCGATGGGAAACCCCCCGGCCAGGTTCTGATGAGCAGCGTCGCCCTCGATCATCGAAGGGCCGTACTGCGTCATGAAGCCGGAGGGGAACTCAGCGGTGCCCAGGTAGAACGTGGCCAGCTCGGTGGGATCGGCGATCTCCTCGGGCTTTCGCGCCATCAGGGTCGACCACTCGCGATCGAAGTCGATCAGCTGCTGCGCCACGGGCTGGCGCTCGGCGGAGTAGGTCGACAGCAGCGACGCAGGGCTCAGCCCGGTGAGAACATGCCCCAGCTTCCAGCCCAAGTTGAACCCGTCCTGCATCGAGACGTTCATCCCCTGGCCGGCCTTCGCGCTGTGCGTGTGGCAGGCATCTCCGGTGAGGAAGACGCGGGGAGCGCGATCGGATCCCTCGCCCACGTCGTCGAAACGGTCGGTCACGCGGTGACCGACCTCGTACACCGAGTGCCACGCGACCTCGCGAACGTCGAGCGTGTACGGCCGGAGGATGTCGTTCGCCTTGCGGATGATCTGATCGATCGAGGTGTTCCGCACCTCGTGGTTGTCACCGGCGGCGACCTCGCCGAGGTCGACGTAGACGCGGCTCAGGTACCCGCCCTCGCGAGGGATGTGAAGGATGTTCCCCGCCTCGGCGTTGATCGCGCACTTGGTGCGCCAGTCCGGGAAGTCGGTGTTGACCAGAACGTCCATGACGCCCCATGCGTGGGCAGAGATCCCGCCGATGTGCTTGCGGCCGATCGCCTCGCGCACGGCGCTGCGCGCGCCGTCGCACCCCACGACGTACTTCGCAAAGACCGTGCGCTCCTGTCCGGCGCGGTGCCCGTCGAGGTGACGCACGCGCACCTCGACGGGGTACTCGCCCACGTCGTGCACGGTGAGACCGATGAACTCGATGCCGAAGTCGGGGCGGATGCGCCCCGGGCCGTTCGCTGCGGCCTCGGCGAAGTAGTCGAGCACGCGGGCCTGGTTGACGATGAGGTGCGGGAACTCGCTGATCTTCAGCGCGTAGTCCTCGGTGCGTGCGGTGCGGATGATGTTCTGCGGGTTCTTCGGATCCGGTCCCCAGAAGTTCATGAAGGCGATGTTGTACGCCTCGGCGACGATGCGCTCGGCGAAGCCGAAGGCCTGGAACGTCTCGACACTGCGGGGTTGGATGCCATCGGCCTGGCCGAGTGCGAGGCGCCCTTCCCTGCGCTCGATGATGCGGGTGGTCAGCTGCGGGAACTGCGACAGCTGCGCTGACAGCAGCATTCCAGCGGGCCCGGAGCCGACGATCAGCACGTCCATCTTGTCGGGCAGCTCAGCAGGGCGGTGGATGCCGGTGCCCGCGGCATCCTGCACGCGCGGGTCTGCGGACACGTAGCCGTGGTGATGGAACTGCATGGGGTCTCTCTTCCTCGGACGCCGATGTCGAGGTCGCGCGGCGACGATGCTTGCGGCGAATCCTTGCGCATTCTATATTCGAATACGACGTTCTACTTTTGAACAGAACATATACGAAGAGTGGGACGTCTACAAGAGCGCGCTCGACCGGAGGGATCGCCATGCCAGACACCGAGCGGGCCTCGCCCGCTTCGCAGACCCTGAGCCGCGGCATCCGGATCCTCGAGATCCTCGCCGACGCCCGCGCGGGGCTCACGATCGACGAGATCGCACGGCGACTCGGCGTGCACCGCTCGGTCGCCTACCGCCTGCTCCGCACGTTGGAGGACCACGGCCTCGCGGTGAGGGACTCGGCCGGGCGCGTCGCACTCGGCGCCCGCATGGCGGCGCTGGCCGCCGGCGTCGCCCACGACCTTCAAGCCGAGGCACTACCCGAACTCACCGCCGTCGCGAACGAGCTGGGCATGACGTGCTTCCTGGCAGTCCTCGACCACGACCAGTGCATCACGCTCGCAAGCGTCGAGCCGCGCCACGCGATCGCCTCGGTCGCACAGCGCCCGGGCGCGCGGCATCCGATCACGGTCGGCGCGCCCGGCAAGGCGATCCTGTCCTTGCTGGCACCGGCCGAATTGCCCGACGGAATGTCGGACCGCCTGCGAGCCGAGGTGGACCAGGTCATGCTGACCGGATACGCCACCAGCCACGACGAAGTCATCCCTACCGTGCAGGCGGTCGCCGTGCCGCTGTGCGTGCGTGGTCATCGGCCCGCCGCGATCGCCGTCGTCCATGTCTCGAGCCCGGTCGACCAGACTGCCATCGCCGCGCGGCTGACGCGCTCGGCGACGGCGATCCGCGAAGCTCTGGGGAGCTGACGCCAGTGCTTCTCCGACGGGTGCGTGCAGCTCCGCCAGAACGCCGCCCACCCACTCCACTGCCGCCTCGGACGTCAGAACGATGCCCCCGCGTCATGGCGAACGTCGGGCGACATCTCTGGACGATCTCTTGCGCCAGCGTGGCGCCGAACCCGATGACCAGTGTTCGATCGACGCTTGCCCCGACTCCGAGCGATCATATACGATTTCGAATACGACGCAGAGCGAGGGAGCTCATGACCATCAACACCACACCGGCGAGCGCCCCCGACCAGCGGTTCGCCGCACTCCCCTCCCGTCCTGGGAAGATCATCGCGGTGCACTTGAGCTACGCTTCGCGCGCCGCGCAGCGCGGGCGCCGGCCCGACGCCCCCTCCTACTTCCTTAAGCCGTCGAGCTCTCTCGCGGCGTCGGGCTCGGCCATCGAGCGCCCGTCGGGGACCGAACTGCTCGCCTTCGAGGGCGAGGTGGCGGTGATCATCGGTGAGCCGGCCCGCAGCATCACAGCGGAGGCGGCTTGGTCGCACGTCGCGTGGGTGACGGCATCCAACGATTTCGGCGTGTACGATCTTCGTCCCAACGACCGAGGGTCCAACGTGCGATCCAAGGGGCGAGACGGCTACACGCCGATCGGCCCCGCCCTCATCGACGCGCGGACGGTCGAGCCCGACGCCCTGCGGGTGCGCACCTGGGTGAACGGCGTCCTGGCACAGGACGACACCACCGAAGAGCTGATATTCCCGTTGCCGCAGATCATCGCCGACCTCGCGCAGCACTTCACTCTCGAGACCGGCGACGTCATCCTCACCGGCACCCCCGCGGGCTCGTCCGTGGTGGTTCCCGGCGACGTCGTCGAGGTCGAGGTCGACGCACCCACCGCTCCCGGCACCCCCTCCTCGGGACGCCTGGTCACCGAGGTCGCCGAGGTCGAGGCCTCCTTCGATCCCGCTCTGGGATCGCTCCCGGCGACCGACGACGTCCAGCGCGCCGAGGCCTGGGGGTCGCGCGAGGCGGCCGGCCTGCCGCCCGTGCGCCGCGGGCTTTCCCCCGAGCTGCGGGAGAAGCTCGAGAAGGCCCCCGTCGCCGGGCTGTCGCAGCAGCTGCGCAAGCGCGGTCTCGACAACATCTCACTCGACGGCGTGCGCCCCATGCACCCCGGGGCCAAGCTCGTCGGCACCGCACGGACGCTGCGCTTCGTGCCGAACCGCGAAGACCTCTTCCGCTCGCACGGCGGCGGCTACAACGCGCAGAAGCGCGCGTTCGACGCCGTCGGCGAGGGCGAGGTCATCGTGATCGAGGCTCGTGGCGAGCGGGGCTCGGGAACACTCGGCGACGTCCTGGCCATCCGCGCCCGCGCGCGCGGCGCGGTCGGCATCGTCACCGATGGCGGCGTCCGCGATCATGACGCCGTCGCCGCCGTGGGGATCCCGGTCTACTCCGCCGGCGCCCACCCCGCGGTGCTCGGCCGCAAGCATGTGCCGTGGGACACCGACCTCACCATCGCCTGCGGTGGCGCGACGATCCAGCCCGGCGACGTGATCGTGGGCGACGCCGACGGTGTCATCGTCATCCCGCCCGGTATCGCCGACGAGGTCGCCGATGCGGCTCTGGCGCAGGAGGACGAAGATGCCTGGATCGCGGTCAAGGTCGCCGAGGGGCACCCCGTTGACGGACTGTTCCCGATGAACGAGGAATGGCGGCGTCGATTCGAAGAAGAGACCCGCCGATGAGCGCGCCCTTGCCTGCGACATCGAGCAAGTCGGAGCAGGCGTACTCCTGGATCCGCGAACGGATCGGTCGGAGCGAGTACGGCCCCGGCTATCGACTCGTGCTGGGCACCATCGCCGACGCGCTCGATATGAGCGTCGTCCCGGTGCGCGAGGCCGTCCGACGGCTCGAGGCCGAGGGCCTCGTCACATTCGAGCGGAACGTCGGGGCCCGGGTGGCCGTCGTCGACGAGACCGAGTACGTGTACACGATGCAGACGCTCGGCGTCGTGGAAGGAGTCGCGACCGCCCTGTCGGCGCCTCACCTCACCGACGCCGACCTCGACCGCGCGCTCGAGGTCAACGGTCGCATGGAGCGGCTTCTCGAGCACTTCGACGCGCACACCTTCACTCTGCTCAACCAGCAGTTCCACTCGGTGCTCTACGAGACCTGCCCGAACCCCCACCTCCTCGACCTGGTCCACCGCGGCTGGAACCGGCTATCGGGCATCCGCGACTCCACCTTCGCGTTCGTTCCCGGACGCGCACACCATTCGGTCGAGGAGCACGCCGAGATCATCGATCTCATCCGCGCGGGCGCCGATCCGCTCGACATCGAGCTCGCCGCCCGGCAGCACCGCTGGCGCACGCTGGACGCCTTCATCTCCTCCCGCCATCCCGACACTCTCGACTGAATCTTTCGAAGGGGAACTCCCATGACCGACACCGCCCTGGTCGCATCGCAGCGACACGTGCCCGCCGACCTTCCCACCCGCATCCAGCACTACATCGACGGCGAGTTCGTCCACTCGATCGACGGCGACACGTTCGACGTGCTCGACCCGGTCTCGAACAAGGTGTACCTGCAGGCCGCTGCCGGCAAGAAGGCCGACATCGACCTCGCTGTCGCCGCCGCCGCGCGCGCGTTCACGGAAGGGCCGTGGCCTCGGATGCTGCCGCGCGAGCGCAGCCGGGTGCTCCACCGGATCGCCGACATCGTCGAATCGCGCGACCAGCGCCTGGCGGAGCTGGAATCCTTCGACTCGGGTCTTCCGATCACCCAGGCCCTCGGCCAGGCGCGCCGCGCGGCCGAGAACTTCCGATTCTTCGCGGACCTGATCGTCGCGCAGGCCGACGACACCTTCAAGGTTCCGAATCGCCAGATCAACTACGTCAACCGCAAGCCGATCGGCGTCGCCGGGCTCATCACGCCGTGGAACACGCCGTTCATGCTCGAGTCGTGGAAGCTGGGGCCGGCGCTCGCCACCGGCAACACCGTCGTGCTCAAGCCCGCCGAGTTCACCCCGCTGTCGGCGTCGCTGTGGGCCGGCATCTTCGAGGAGGCGGGGCTCCCGAAGGGCGTCTTCAACCTCGTCAACGGCCTCGGCGAAGACGCCGGCGACGCGCTCGTGAAGCACCCCGACGTCCCGCTGATCTCGTTCACCGGCGAGAGCCGCACCGGCCAGATCATCTTCGGCAACGCCGCCCCCTACCTCAAGGGCCTGTCGATGGAGCTGGGAGGCAAGTCCCCCGCCGTGGTGTTCGCCGACGCCGACCTCGATGCGGCGATCGACGCCACCATCTTCGGCGTCTTCTCGCTCAACGGCGAGCGCTGCACCGCGGGCAGCCGCATCATCGTGCAGCGCGAGGTCTACGACGATTTTGTCGAGCGCTATGCCGCCCAGGCGGCGCGGGTGAAGGTCGGCTACCCCCACGATCCCGCGACCGAGGTCGGTGCGCTCGTGCACCCGGAGCACTACGACAAAGTCATGAGCTACGTCGAGATCGGCAAGACCGAGGGGCGCCTGGTCGCCGGCGGCGGCCGGCCCGAGGGCTTCGACGAAGGCAACTTCATCGCACCGACCGTGTTCGCCGACGTCCCGCCGGATGCGCGCATCTTCCAGGAGGAGATCTTCGGCCCGGTCGTGGCGATCACCCCGTTCGACACGGACGAAGAGGCGCTGGCCCTGGCCAACAACACCAAGTACGGTCTGGCCGCCTACATCTGGACCAACGACCTCAAGCGTGCGCACAACTTCGCGCAGTCGGTCGAGGCCGGCATGGTGTGGCTCAACTCGAACAACGTGCGCGACCTGCGCACCCCGTTCGGCGGCGTCAAGGCCTCGGGCCTCGGCCACGAGGGCGGCTACCGCTCGATCGACTTCTACACCGACCAGCAGTCGGTGCACATCACCCTGGGCGAGGTCCACAACCCGACGTTCGGCAAGCAGGAGCACCACGATGCGACCGACCTCGACGACCCCGACCCCCGCTGACCGGGAGCGGCCGCGCTCTCATCCCGCCGCCGCTCCCGCACCACACATCACCATCGACCCAAAGCAAGGACGCTGACATGACCGCCCAGACCGACAAGACCCTGACATCCTCCGGCTTCTCCGTGAGCCAGGAGGCCCCGATCCACACCGACAACCCGATCCCGACGCCGTCGTCGCCGGCGCCCGACATCCTGCGCTGCGCCTACATGGAGCTGGTCGTCACCGACCTCGCCGTGTCCCGCGCGTTCTACGTCGACGTCCTCGGCCTCTACGTCACCGAGGAGGACGACACCACGGTCTACCTCCGCTCCACCGAGGAGTTCATCCACCACAACCTCGTGCTCCGCCAGGGACCCATCGCCGCCGTCGCCGCGTTCTCGTACCGCGTCCGCACCCCCGAAGACCTCGACAAGGCTGTCGCGTTCTACACCGAGCTCGGCTGCCGCGTCGAGCGCAAAGCCGACGGCTACACGAAGGGCATCGGCGACTCCGTGCGCGTCACCGACCCGCTCGGCTTCCCCTACGAATTCTTCTACGCCACCGAGCACGTCGAGCGACTGTCATGGCGCTACGACCTCCACACGCCGGGCGAGCTGGTGCGCCTGGACCACTTCAACCAGGTCACTCCCGACGTCCCGCGCGCGACGAAGTTCATGCAGGACCTCGGCTTCCGCGTCACCGAAGACATCCAGGACGAGGCCGGCACCGTCTACGCGGCCTGGATGCGCCGCAAGCCCACCGTGCACGACACCGCCATGACCGGCGGCGACGGCCCCCGCATGCACCACGTCGCCTTCGCGACGCACGAGAAGCACAACATCCTCGCGATCTGCGACAAGCTCGGCGCGCTGCGCATGTCGGACCGCATCGAGCGCGGCCCCGGCCGCCACGGCGTCTCGAACGCGTTCTACCTGTACCTGCGCGATCCCGACGGCCACCGCGTCGAGATCTACACGCAGGACTACTACACCGGCGACCCCGACAACCCCGTCATCACCTGGGACGTGCACGACAACCAGCGCCGCGACTGGTGGGGCAACCCCGTCGTGCCGACCTGGTACACCGAGGCATCGCTCGTGCTCGACCTCGACGGCAACCCGCAGCCGGTCATCGCCCGCACCGACGACTCCGAGATGGCCGTGACCATCGGCGCCGACGGCTTCTCGTACACGCGTCCGGACGACGCCGACGAGATGCCCGCATGGAAGCTCGGCGAGTACAAGCTCGGCCACCAGCTGTAGGGTCGGCGGATGCTGACACCCGAGCAGATCGCGTCGATCGCCGACGAACTGGCCGAGGCGGATCGCAGCCACGGTGTGATCCCCCGGATCACCGCACGCTACCCCGAGGCGACCGTCGAGGACTCGTATGCGATCCAGGGCGTGTGGCGCGACACGAACCTCGCCGCAGGTCGGCGTCTGGTGGGGAGGAAGATCGGCCTCACCTCGAAGGCCATGCAGCAGGCGACCGGCATCTCGGAACCCGACTACGGCGTCATGTTCGACGACACCGTGTACCCGTCGGGTGCCGAGATCCCGGTCGACCACTTCTCGAACGTGCGGATCGAGGTCGAGCTCGCGTTCGTCCTCAAGACGCCGCTCGAGGGCCCCGACTGCACCCTCGAAGACGCGCTCGCTGCGATCGAATACGCCGTGCCCGCCCTCGAGGTGCTCAACTCGCACATAGAGCTCGAGGGCCGCACGATCGTCGACACGATCAGCGACAATGCCGCGTACGGCGCGATGGTGCTCGGCGATGTGCACCGGAGCCCTGACGAGATCGACCTGCGCTGGGTGCCCGGCGTGCTCTCCCGCAACGGCGAGATCGAAGAGACCGGCGTCGCCGCCGGCGTGCTCGGGCACCCGGCGACGGGCGTCGCGTGGCTGGCGAACAAGTTCCACCAGCACGGCGCGCGACTCGAAGCGGGCGAGATCATCCTGGCAGGCTCGTTCACGAGACCGATGTGGGTCTCGCGCGGCGACGCCGTGCACTGCGACTTCGGACCGATGGGAACCATCTCATGCCGCTTCGTCTGACCCCGACCTTCCGCAACGACCTGGCCGCGGCATCCCGACCCCTCGCCGGGATGTGGGTGTGCACCGGCTCGCCGCTCGTGGCCGAGATCGTCGCCGGCTCGGGCCTGGACTGGCTGCTCATCGACATGGAGCACGCCCCCAACGGCCTCGAGTCGGTTCTCGCGCAACTCCAGGCGGTCGCGGCGTACCCGATCACCCCGCTGGTGCGCGTGCCGTCGAACGACACGGTGACGATCAAGCAGGTCCTCGATCTCGGCGCCCAGAACCTCCTCGTGCCCATGGTCAACAGCGCGGCGGATGCCGAGGCCGCCGTCGCCGCCGTGCGCTACCCGCCACGGGGTCACCGGGGCGTGGGCTCGGCGCTCGGCCGCTC
>JAUHVN010000073.1 GCA_030425055.1 Actinomycetes bacterium
CGCGGCCGCGAGCCCCGGCGACGGCGCCTCGGATCCCGGCAGGCGGTGATCCTGTTCGAGGTCGTCGAGGCGCTGCCAGAGGTCGAGGGTGCCGTCGAGCGCCCGCCGGAAGGGTCCGCGCGGCAGTCCCCGCTCCCCCATGCCCGAACCGCCCGGGCGCGCCGATTCGCGCCGCGGCTCGTACACGAGGCAGCACGCCAGAGCCGCGAGGGCCGGCGCGTCGAGGTCCTTCCAGATGCCGGTGCGCAGCGCCTCGGCGACGAGCAGATCGCGCTCGCCGTAGATGCGCCTCATCGTGCGGCCGGCCGGCGTGAGCGTCGTCGTGCCGTCGTCGGCGACCCGCACGTAGTCGAGCGCGGCGAGCACGTCGACCACGCGGTCGAAGATCCGCGCGACGGTGCCGGTCCGGCTGTCGATCTGCTTGCGCAGCTTTCCGATGGTGCGCGACAGCTTCGCGTGGCGCTCGCCCCACCGCGCGTGGTTCTCGCGGTCGGGGCACGAGTGGCACGCATGCCGCTGCATCCGCTTGCGCAGCGACTGGATCTCGCGCTGACGGGCATCGCGCGTCGACCGCGATGCGGTGGCGTCCTTGCGGTTCAGCTTCTCGAGATCGCTCAGATCGCGCCTGATCGCGGCGTACTCGACGAAGTCGCCGCGATCGCATGCCATGGCACGCTCGTAGCCGGCGAGCGACTCCTCCTGCTCGCGCACCTGCCGCGCGAGGCCGACGACGGCGCGGTCGGCCTGGAACTGCGCGAACGACGACTCGAGGATCTCCCGCGCACGGGAACGGCCGAACTGGTCGATGAGGTTGACGGCCATGTTGTACGTGGGCCGGAAGCTCGAGTTCAGCGGATAGGTGCGGCGGGATGCCAGTGCCGCGACCGCCTGCGGATCCATGCCCTCGGTCCACTGCACGACCGCGTGGCCCTCGACGTCGATCCCCCGCCGGCCCGCGCGGCCGGTCAGCTGCGTGTACTCCCCCGAGGTGATCGCGACGCGGGCTTCGCCGTTGAACTTCTCGAGCTTCTCGAGCACGACGGTGCGCGCCGGCATGTTGATGCCGAGCGCGAGTGTCTCGGTCGCGAAGACCACCTTGACCAGCTTGCGCTGGAAGAGCTCCTCGACCACCTCTTTGAATGCGGGCAGGAGCCCCGCATGGTGGGATGCGACACCTCGCTCGAGGTTGTCGAGCCACTCCCAGTAGCCCAGCACCGCGAGGTCCTCGTCGAGGAGCGAGCGCGTGCGCTGCTGGACGATCGAGCGGATCTCGGCCTTCTCGTCGGAGGACGTCAGGCGCACCCCCGATCGGCGCACCTGCTGCACGGCCGCGTCGCAGCCGACGCGACTGAAGATGAAGAAGATGGCGGGCAGCAGATTCGCCCGCTCCAGCAGCCGCACGACGTCGGGGCGGTCCAGGCGTTCGATGCGCTGGATGTTGGCGGATCGGACGGGCCGCCGGCCGCCCTTGTTCGGCCGTCGGCGCGTTCCCCCGTACCCGCCGCGGTGGGCGTCGCTGCGGAACTGCTGCGCGCGTCGATTGCCCTCGTAGCTGCCGCCCTTGACGGAACGGATGCGCGTGAGCTCCTGGTTGACCTGCGCCGTCGCGACCCCGGCGCGGTCGTCGAAGAGGGGCAGGAGGTCGCCGCGCACGAGCACGTGCTGCTCGAGCGGCACCGGCCGGGTCTCGGACACGATGACCTCGGTGTCGCCGCGCACGGTGTCGAGCCAGTCGCCGAACTCCTCGGCGTTCGACACCGTCGCCGACAGCGAAACGAGCCGCACCTGGGCGGGGAGGTGGATGATGACCTCCTCCCACACGGCGCCGCGGAACCGGTCGGCGAGGTAGTGCACCTCGTCCATCACGACGTAGCGCAGTCCCCGCAGCGCCGGCGAGTCGGCGTAGAGCATGTTGCGCAGCACCTCGGTCGTCATGACCACGACGCGCGCCGACGCGTTGATGTTCGTGTCGCCTGTGAGCAGGCCGACGTCGTCCGGGCCGTAGACCTCGACCAGTTCGCGGAACTTCTGGTTCGACAGCGCCTTCATCGGCGTCGTGTAGAACGCCTTGTCGCCGACCTCGCGCATCGCCAGATGGATCGCGAACTCGCCCACGATCGTCTTGCCCGCACCCGTGGGCGCGGCCACCAGCACGCTGCGCCCGGCTTCGAGCGCGTGGCATCCGGCGATCTGGAAGTCGTCGAGCCGGAACTTCTGGGATGCCGCGAAAGCGGCGGTCACCGCGAAGTCCGGGTCGGCCGTCACGCGGCGGTCTCCGGGGGCAGGATGTCGCGATTTCGCTTCGCTTTGCGACGGTCGAACAGCATCGACAGGCCCGCCGCGGCGAAGAACAGCACCATGAGGATGCCGGCGAGGATGAACGTCGTCGCGATGTCGGCCGGCGGCGTGGCCACGGCCGCGAACACGACCGACACGATGATCGCGATCCGCCAGCCGTTGAGGATCGCCTTACCCGTGATGATGCCCGCGAGGTTCAGTGCGACGAGGAACACCGGCAGCACGTACGCGACGCCGACGAACAGCAGCAGCTTGAAGACGAAGTCGTAGTAGTACCCCGAGTCGTAGAAGGCGGCGGCGCCGTCGGGGACGAAGCTCGCCATGAGCCGCACGATGTTCGGCATGATGTACAGGCCGGTCGCGCAGCCGAGGAAGAACAGCGGGATGGCCGCAGCGACGAAGCCGATCGTGTACTTGATCTCCTTGCGCGTCAGCCCGGGGGTGACGAACGCCCAGATCTGCCACACCCAGATGGGTGCAGACAGCAGAATGCCGATCGCGATCGACATGCGCAGCCGCAGGTCGAAGCCCGAAGTGACCGAGCTGAACATGAGCTCGACCTTGCCGCCCTCACCGCGCGTCTCTGCGACCTGGCGGATCGGCTCGGTGATGACCCACAGCACCGCATCGGTGATGAAGAACGACACCACCATCATCACGACCAGCGCGATGGCCGCGATCATGAGGCGTCGCCTCAACTCGACGAGGTGCGCGCCCAGCGACATCCTCTTGTCACGCCGCGGCGAGTCGGGATCGTCGACGCGCGGCGGTCCCGTCGTGACCACCCGACTCAGGGAGTGCTCGAGCTTTTGCCGCTCGTATCGGAGGGTGCCACCTCGGGCTTGTCAGAGGGCGTCGCCTCGGACTCGGCACGCGTGGTGTCCTCGTCCTTCATCGCCTTCATCTCGCCCTTGAACACCCGCGCGGACTGTCCCATGCTCTTCGCGAGCGCCGGCAGCTTGGCGGCGCCGAAGAGCAGCAGGATCACTGCGAGGATGAGCAGCCACTGCCAGCCTTGGATTCCCATGATGTTCCTTCCGAGTCCTCGTGTCAGTGTACCCCTGCCGACGCTCAGCGGTACTGCGCCAGCCCCGCGTCCGCCCAGTCCGCGGCGGCGCGCCGAGCGCCCGTCGGGTCGAGGATCTCGACGATCCCACCGCGTCGGGCGGCGAGCCGGCGCAGCGCGACCTCGTCGGCGATCGGCATGACCGCGGTCGACACGCCGTCCGCGGTCTCGACCTCGGCGCGATCGAGGTAATCGCCCAGCAGCGGCGCGAGTTCGGCGGGGAACCGCACGCGCGCGACCAGGTCGTCCGCAGCGGTCTCGAACCAGTCCGGCACCGGCGACTCGCCGTGCGTGATCGGGATGCCGGTCAGCTCGAGGCCGCTCACCCGATCGAGATGGAAGGTGCGCATCGCCTCGCGCAGATGGCACCACCCCTGCAGGTACCACTGGCCGTCCGCGATGAGGATCTTCGCCGGGTCGACCGTGCGCGTCGTGGCGGCGGCATCCGGTGCCTTGTACGCGAACGACACAGCGACCCCGCGACGCAGCGCCTCCGCCACCGCGGCGCGCACTTCGTCGACGGGAGCGGGCGCGACGATCACTTCGGTCGGCGCTGCCGAGGCGCCCCGCGAGAGCTTCGCGAGCAGACCCCCGTAGAGGTCGCTGTCGCCCACACCGGGGATCGAGCCTGCGAGCTGCAGTCCGGCGAGCAGCGCCGCCGCCTCGCGCGCGGTGAGGCGCGGGCTGCGCTCGAGTCCCACCGTGTTGGTCACGACCACGAGGTCCTGCGTCTCGAGGAGGTCCCAGTCGATGTCGAACAGGTCGTTCGGCATGCCCCAGAAGCCGCCCTCGCCGGGCAAGCCGATCATCGGGATCTTCGCGACCATGTCGCGCATGGCCGCCGGCGGCACACCGAACTCGTCGGCCGCCTCGGCGATCGAGACCTCGCCCTTGCCGATGAGGTACGGCACGAGCTGCAGCAGGAGCGCCGCACGGTCGGTCGCCAGGTTCGGACGCGTCATGACTCCCCCTCTGCGTGCAGCGCGAGCGTGGCCTCGAGCCGGGCGACGACCTCGTCGCGCAGCTGCTGCGGCTCGACGACCCGCACCTCGGGTCCGTACGACGCGAGCTCGTCGGCGAGGACGTGCACGTCGACGTAGGGCACACGCAGGCCCTGCGTGGCATCCGGTGTGCCACGGCGCGCGAGACGGAGCGCCGCCTCGGAGCCGGGCACCACCTCCACGAGCGCGCTGTTGCGCGCGGCGACCTCGGCGAGACCGGCCAGCGCGCGATCGCCGGCACCGGTGCGCGCGGCGCCGTCGAAGGTGCGGCGCGAGATCTCGACCGGACCGACGATGCGCGAGAGCAGGAAGGTGCGTTCGGCCGCCATGTCGGTGTCGAATCCGTACACGTGCCATCGCGCCTCGTACTCGACGAGCGCGAGCGGCTGCAGATGCCGCGTGCGGGGCGCCTGCTCTCCGGGCTTGAGGTACGGGAACGAGACGGCGAGGGAGCGATCGATCGCCTGACGCAGCGGCCCGAAGGCCGGCTCGCGCACGTTGATCCGCGGCGAGAATCCGAGGATCGGCTCGTCCACCGCGTTGCCGAGCGCGCGGATCTTGCGCAGGCCGCTGCGGGCCTCGTCCGACATCGAGCCGTCGCGCCACACTCCCCCGGCCAGCGTGAGAAGAGCGAGTTCGGCGGGTGTGAACGAGATGTCCGCCGGAAGCTCGTATTCGCTGCTCGGGACGCGGTACCGGGCCTCGCGCAGATCGTCGGGGTCGGCGCGGTCGCCGATCGTCTCGATCGGGACCCCCATGCCCCGCAGGTTCTCCTTGTCGCGCTCGAACATCTTCTCGAGCGCGTCCTTCTTGGCCCCCGCCTCCGCCTGCTCGCGGTAGCCGGCGACGGACGACAGGATCGCGTCCTTCGTCAGGCCCTGCTGGGTCGCCATGAGCGCGACGACGAGGTTGACGAGACGTTCCTCGGGCGCGTTCCTGGCAGGCACCCCATCATCCTAGGATGCGCGCGTGATCACTCGGCGGCGTCGAGCGTGTCGATGCCGAGCACGTCGATGACGAACACGAGCGTCGATCCTCCCGGGATCGCACCCTGGTCCACGTCGCCGTACCCCTGGTCGGGCGGGATCACGACGAGGATCTGCGAACCGACGGTCGCGCCGTCGAGCGCCTCGGCGAAACCGGGCACGACGGCGTCGAGCGACAGCGAGGCCGGGTCGCCGTCCCACGACGTGTCGAACACCTCGCGCTCGTCCCACGTGAGGCCCGTGTAGTGCACGCGCACGGGGTACGAGCCGTCGACGACGGCGCCGTCGCCCTTCTTGAGCGTCTGCACGACGACCTCGGTCGGCGCGGCCGAATCCGGCACGATGACGCCGGGGCGGCCGTCGGGGGCGCGGACGACCGAGGGCATGCCGTGACCGGAGTTGAAGACGAGCGAGCCGTTCGCGGCCGGCAGGTACACCTTGCGCAGGTCGACGACGGCGACGGCCGACTCGGACTCGGCGAGCCCGAGGCTGACGGCGGCCTGCTCGTTGATGTCTCCGGGAGCGAGCGCGATCGCGATGCGCGAACCCTCCGTCGCGCAGGCGAGCGCCTCATTGAGCGCCGGGATCGTCTCCTCCCAGCGTGCGACGGAGAAGACGCTGTCGAGCGACCCGTCGTACGCCGTGCCGACGAGGGTGTCGCCCGTCTCACCGCTCACGATCGTGATGTCGAGGGCGACGAGCTGCGACGAGTCCGTGATGGCACCGCCGTTGCCGGTCACGATGTCCTGGTACGCCGTCTCGGTCGTGCTCAGCGGCAGGTACACGTCGACCTGCGGCGCGCTGTCCGGATCGCCCTCGACAGTGATGAGATCCATCACGCCGGGGTCGACGACCTGCGGACGCGGGCAGTCGGCTGACGTGGGGACGGAGCACCCCACCAGTCCGACGGACGCGAGTGCGAGGACGGCGAGGGAAGCGGGGAGTTTGCGCACCCGGCAAGTCTAGGCGGTGGCCGCCCGCGCCTCGTTCACGTGTCGTCGGTCGCAGCGTCCGCCGCGATGCGCGCGCCGTCCGCCGCCTTCTGCGCCTCGCGGACGCGCTTGCGCAGGTTCTTGTCGGTGATCTCGCGGTCGCCGACGGCGCCGGGCGTCCACAGCTCGACGTCCTCGTCGCCGTAGCTCGACTTCGACGCCCGCCGCTTGACCTCGGGCGGCACGGCACCCGGTGCGAGGCGGCGTGCCCAGATGAGGAACCCGGTGTGCGCGACCATGCGGTGGTCCGGTCGCACCGCGAGGCCCTCCACGTGCCAGCCGCGCACCATGGTCTCGTTGGCGTCCGGCTCGGTGAACAGACCCGTACCGCGGATGTACTCGGCGACGCGGCTCAGCTGGGTCGCGGTGGCGACGTAGCAGACGACGACGCCGCCGGGCGTGAGCGCGTCGGCGACGACGTCGATGCACTCCCACGGCGCGAGCATGTCGAGCACGACGCGATCCACGGATGCCGGCTCGACGGCGTTCGGCAGCTGTTCGACCAGGTCGCCCACCACCACGGTCCAGTTCCCGGGCTCGGCCCCGCGGAACGTCTCGACGTTGGCGCGCGCGACGTCGGCGAACTCGGCGCGCCGCTCGAACGAGATGAGGCGGCCCTCGTCGCCGACGGCGCGGAGCAGCCACAGCGAGAGGGCTCCCGAGCCGACGCCGGCCTCGACCACGGTCGCACCGGGGAAGACATCGGCCTCGGCGAGGATCTGGGCGGCGTCCTTCGGGTAGACGATCGCGGCGCCACGGGGCATCGACATCACGAAGTCGCGCAGCAGAGGCCGCAGCGCGAGGTACTCGTGTCCGCCCGAATTCGCGACGACCGAACCGTCGGGAAGGCCGATGAGGGCGGCGTGGCGCAGCACGCCGTGGTGCGTGTGCAGCTCGCCGTCCTCGCGGAGCGTGACGGTGTGAAGACGTCCCTTAGGCCCCGTCAGCTGCACGCGGTCGCCCACGCGGAACGGACCGCTCGGCCGGCCGGTCACGCGGCGCCCTCCGTGCGGTCGCGGTGCGCGCGGTGGAACGCGACGACGTCCTGCGCCGTGCGGCCCTCGAGCGTCGGCCACACCGCGTGCGCGCCGACGCCGGTGAGCGAGACCATGTGCGGAACCCCGATGACCGAGGCGCCCGAGGCGAGCGCCGAACGCAGGCCGTTCGGGGAGTCCTCGATCGCCACGGCCTCGTCGGGCGCGATGCCGAGCAGCTCGCACGCGCGCAGATAGGGATCGGGGAAGGGCTTGGGCCGCGTCACCTCGTCACCGGCGACGATCAGGTCGAACGCCTCGAACTCGATGAGATCCACGACGCGTCGCGCCATGCGGCTGAGCGACATCGTGACGAGGGCGGTGCGGATGCCGGAGCGGCGCAGGTCGGCGAGCAGCTCGCGCGCGCCGGGGCGGAAGGGCACGCCCTTCTCACCGAGTTGGCGCATCACCTCATCCGTGAGGTGGTCGACGATGGCGTGCACCCCCATGCGCACACCGGCGTCCTGGAAGATCCGTGCCGCGTCCTCGAGTCCGAGACCCACGAGCCGCAGCGCCTGCTCGTGCGACCACGTGCCGCCGAAGCTCTCGACGAGCGGACCCTCCGCGGCCATCCAGTACGGTTCGCTGTCGACGAGGGTTCCGTCCATGTCCCACAGGACGGCCGACAAGGGGGTGCTCACCCCTCCATCGTATCGACGGGGCCTGGACGCCCGGCGCGCCGGACATTCGGCCCACCGTCCCGGCGACCGCGCCTATCCTGGAACGAACCCGCGCCGGCGGGCTGAGGAGGTCGCGTGGACGGACTGGGTCGCAGAGTGCTGGTCGCCGCTTTCGACGGCTGGAACGACGCGGGCGAGGCGGCATCCTCGGCGCTGACCCAGCTGCGCGACAGCGGGAACTACGAGCCGGTGTTCTCGGTCGATCCCGAACTGTACTTCGACTATCAGTACACGCGGCCGCAGATCGCGATGGACGCCGAGGGGCAGCGGGTGCTGCGCTGGCCGGAGGCGACGATCCTGCGTCCGAAGCGCGCGACGCGGGGCACGCAGCTGTGGCTGCTCATCGGCGTCGAGCCGGCCCGCGCGTGGCAGGCGTTCGCGTCGGAGTTCATCGACGTCGCGCTGCGCGAGGACGTGACGGGCTTCGTCTCGCTGGGCTCGATGATGTCGGACGTGCCCCACACCCGCCCGATCTCGGTGTTCGGCGGAAGCGACAGCGAACCGCTGCGCAGCACACTCGGCCTCGAGCGCAGCAGCTATGAGGGGCCGGTGGGCATCCTCAGCGTCCTCGGCCACGCCGCCGACGCCGCAGGCATCCCCTCGGCGAGCCTGTGGGCGAGCGTGCCCCACTACGTGGCCGGCCACACGCCGTCGCCGAAGGCGACGCTCGCGCTGCTCGACCGTCTCGAGGACATCACCGGCGCGTCGATCCCCCGCGGCGACCTGCCGACGGAAGCCGCGGCATGGGAGGCGTCGATCGACGCGGCGGCGGCCGACGACGAGGAGATGACCGAGTACATCCAGCAGCTCGAGCGCACACGCGACACGTGGGACTCGCCCGAGGCATCCGGCGACGCGATCGCCCAGGAGTTCGAGCGCTACCTCCGCCGCGGCGGAGAGGGCCCCAGCAAGCCCGGACGCGACGACCCGCGCCGCTGACGCGGATCAGTACGGCTGGATGACGCCCAGGCTCAGCAGCACGAGCAGCGTCGCCCCGAGCGCGACGCGGTAGACGACGAACGGCAGGAAGCTGTGGCGTGAGATCCAGCGCATGAAGAACGCGATGACGGCGAGCGCCACGACGAAGGCGACGAGCGTCGCGACCGCCGTCTCACCGAGGGTGAACACCCCGGGCTCGTTCCAGCTCTTCGCGAGCTGGTAGAAGCCCGAGCCGAACACGGCGGGGATCGCGAGCAGGAACGCGTAGCGCGCCGCCGCCGCGCGCTCGTATCCCATGAACAGTCCGGCGGTGATCGTCCCACCCGAGCGCGAGACCCCGGGGATGAGCGCGAGGGACTGCGCGAATCCGTACACGACGCCGTGCCCGACGGTGAGATCCTGCAGCTTCCTCTTCTTCGCGCCCACGAGGTCCGCGATCCCCAGCAGCACGCCGAAGAAGATCAGCATGCCCGCGATCAGCCACAGCGACCGCAGCGTGGTCTCGATCTGGTCCTGGAACAGCAGACCCAGCACCACGATCGGGATCGACCCGATGATGATCAGCCAGCCCATGCGCGCATCGGGGTCGTTGCGCGGGATGCGGCCGAACAGCGCGCGGAACCACTGCCCGATGATGCGCACGATGTCGCGCCAGAAGAACACGACCACCGCCGCCTCGGTGCCGATCTGGGTGATGGCGGTGAAGGCCGCGCCGGGGTCCTGCGCCGACGGGAGGAACTCGCCGAGGATGCGCAGGTGCGCGCTCGACGAGATCGGCAGGAATTCGGTCAGCCCCTGCACGAGGCCGAGGAGCATCGCCTCGAGGAGGTTCATGGCGCCTTTCGGTGGGAGGGGACCTGCGGTCAGCAGGTGCGCAGCAGGTCGGTCAGCACTCGCTGCCCGAACACGAGCGCGTCGATCGGCACCCGCTCGTCGACGCCGTGGAACATGCCGGTGAAGTCGAGGTCGGCGGGCAGCCGCAGCGGCGCGAAGCCGTAGCCGGCTATGCCGAGACCCGCCAGCGCCTTGTTGTCGGTGCCCCCGCCCATGAGGTACGGGATCACCGGCACGCCGGGATCGTGTCGGCCGAGCGCCGCGACCATCGCATCGACGAGATCGCCGGCGAACGGCGCCTCGAGGCCGATGTCGGCGTGGACGATCTCGACGTCGACGCCGTCGCCGACGATGCGGCGGATGTCGGCGAGGGCGGCCTCCTCGGTTCCGGGCAGGACCCGCACGTCGACGAGCGCCTCGGCGCGGTCGGGGATCACGTTGTGCTTGTACCCGGCATCGAGGACGGTCGGATTCGATGTCGTGCGCAGCGTGGACCGCAGGAAGCCCGCGGCCGGTCCGGACGCCGCGGCGAGGGCATCCGGATCGGCGGCATCGCCGCCCGTGATCTCGGCGAGCCGCGCCGTCATCTCGCGCGTCGTGTCGGTGAGCTGGATCGGCCACTCGGTGCGACCGAGCGCGGCGACCGCCTCGGCGAGCCGCGTGACGCCGTTGTCGTCGTGACGGCTCGAGCCGTGGGCGGCGCGCCCGCGCGCGACGAGTCGGATCCACACGAGGGCCTTCTCGCCCACCTGCAGCAGGTAAGCACGGCGACCGCCGACCGCGATCGAGTAG
>JAUHVN010000074.1 GCA_030425055.1 Actinomycetes bacterium
CGTGGTCGCGATCATCGACGGCCTCGCGCTGTGGGCCCTCGGCATCCCGGCCCCCGCAGTGTGGGCGATCCTCGCGTTCGTCACGAACTTCGTGCCCAACATCGGCTTCGTGCTGGGACTCATCCCCCCGGCGGTGCTGGCGCTCGTGGTGGGCGGGTGGCCGCTCATGCTCGTCGTGATCGCGATCTACTGCGTCGTCAACGTCACCCTGCAGGTGCTGATCCAGCCCAAGTTCGTCAGCGACGCCGTCAGCCTCAGCCTCACGCTGAGCTTCTTCTCGGTGATCTTCTGGACGTTCGTGATCGGTCCGCTCGGCGCGATCCTGTCGATCCCGCTCACCCTGCTCGTGCGCGCGCTCGTCCTCGAGGGCGACCCCGACAGCCGATGGCTGAGGTGGCTGTCGGGGGACCCCGAGGCGCGCGCGGGCGTCAGCTGAGCAGCTTGGCCTTCGCGGCGGCGAACTCGTCGTCGCTGAGCACACCGGCATCCTTGAGCGCGGCGAGCTTCTGAAGCTCGGCGACGACATCGGTGCCACCGGCGGCGGGAGCGGGTGCAGGCGCGGGGGCGGGCGCCTGCGGCATCTGCTGGGCGACCGCCTCCTGCGCGGCGGCCTGCATCGCGGCCTGCTGCTGGGCTGCCTGATACTGCTCCTGCTCGTACTGCGCCTGGGCCTTCTGCTGCTGGTGGCGCGAGACGCCTCCCGACACGGCGCTGGCGGTTCCTGCGACGACGGCGGTGCGGGCGGCGAGGCCGATGAGGCCGGGGCGTCCGACTCGACGGATGGGCATCGTTGTTCTCCTTCTCAGGCCGGGTCGGCCAGGTCCATGACGGCGTTGACGATCGGCGCGGGGATGCGCTCGGCGCTGAGCACGACGCCACCCGAGGCGGCGACGCTGCCGGCGAGACGGCGCGCGTAGAGCAGCTCGAGCGCGACGAGCGCGGCGGATCCGCCCGGCGGGATCAGCTCGGACAGCTCGGCGATGTCCTCCTCGCCGGCGATGCCGACCTCGTGCAGATCGAGCGGGAAGTCCTCGTCCTCGATCTCGACGACGGTGACGTCACCGTCGTCGGACTTGGAGATGAGCACGAAGTCGAGCAGGCGCGTCAGGCCGCCGTCGAGGAGCTCGCCGAGCGCCTCGATGACGGAGTCCGCGGGACGCTCGCCTTCGAAGCCGACGAGGTAGAGCTCGACGGGTCCGTAGCGGAAGTCAGCCATGGGTGTCCTTTCAGGGTGGGTGGTGCGTCAGATGTCTATCACGCGCAGGTGTCTGCGGCTAGAAGCTGCCGATGCCCTTGCCGATCACGACGACGCCGATCACCAGCAGCAGCACCGCCATGATGACGGCGTTCTCACGCGACAGCCAGCCGCGCAGGGCGTCGAGCGGCCCGCGCAGCCGGTCGGCGGCGATCAGGTAGCCCACCACGGGGATGAGCACGGTGGACGCGGCGATGAGCGTGAAGATCGCGATGACGACCACGACCGCGCCGACGTCGAGGCCGGCCGCGCCGATGCTCACGCCGGCGCTCGCCGCCAGCAGCAGGTTCTTGGGGTTGACGGCCGACAGGAGGAACCCGAGTCCGAACGCGGCGCCGAAGCCCATCGTGTCGATCGCCTTCATCCACTTCGGCAGCGTCGGCTCCCCGCCGTCCTTCGGGCGGCCGCGCCACTGTCGCGCGGCGAGCAGGAGCAGCAGCACGCCCAGCACGATGTGGATGATGCCCTTCACGGGGGACGAGGCATCCGTGTCCTGTCCGGGAAGGATCGACGAGAGCAGCGTGAAGACGGTGGTCGCGACGACGATGCCCGCGATCCACCCGAGGAGGAATCCGACGCTGGTCGTCCGCGCCTTGGGCGAGAGCAGCATGAGGATCGCCGCGATGATCGGCACGGGGCTGATGGCCACGCCGAGGGCGAGGGGCAGGATGCTTCCGATGGCGCCGTTCACGATGGTCCTCCGTCCGGGGATCCGACCCGCTCACCGTAGCGCGCACGTCGGCGCGCGGCGAGTCAGCCGAGTCCGTGCTCGGCGTTGACCTCGTCGCGCCACCGCAGCAGGGGTTCGACGGACGACAGGTCGAAGTCGGGGCCGTCGATGGCCGGGATCAGCAGCCGGAATCCGAGGGCGTGGAGCCGAGGCGCGGCATCTGTTTCGAGCAGCGGGCCGAAGCCGCGGATCGTGAAGCCCGTCGACAGCTCGATCGTCGCGGGGTCGCGCCCCTCGGCGGCGCACCAGTCGTGCAGCACGCCGATCTTGTGCGGCATCCCCTCCAGCTTCGTGAAGGTGTGCCAGATGTCGGCGTGACGCGCGACGAGCCGCAGCGTCTTGCGCTCTCCCTGCCCGCCGATGAGGATCGGGATGCTGCGCGTGGGGGGCGGGTTGAGCCGAGCCCAGCGTGCGCGCACCCGATCGAGGTCGGCGGCGAGGTCGTCGAGCCGGCTGCCCACGGTGCCGAACGGGTACCCGTACTCGTCGTACTCCTGCTCGGCCCACCCCGAGCCGGTGCCGAAGATGAACCGGCCGCGACCCGTCCCGTGCGCGCTGATGTGGTCGACGGTGCGGGCCATATCGGCCTGCAGGTCGGCGTTGCGGTACGAGCTGCAGTTGACGAGCGGCCCGAACTCGACGCGCTCGGTGCGCTCGGCGATCGCCGCCAGCACCGTCCACGCCTCGAAGTGCGGGGCGTCGAACGGCTCGGTCAGCGGCAGGAAGTGGTCCCAGTTGAAGACGGCGTCGACGCCGAGGTCTTCGGCGCGCAGCACGGCGTCGCGATACTGCGCCATGGTGGCGTGCTGCGGGGCGAGCTGCACGCCGATGCGGACGGGGCGGTGCGCTGCGGGGTGGACGTTGTCGGTCATGCGGGATCGATCCTCAGGATGCCGGGGCTCTCGCCGACGGTCAGGTCTTCGACGACGCGCAGGGTGCGGGCGAGGTCGTCGACGGCGCCGAGCACGGTGCCGAAGCGCTCGCGGTCGGAGCAGACGGCGGTCAGCGTCACGAAATGGCTGCCGGTGTCCCACGTATAGGTCGCGAACGGGGGAGTGCGCGGGTCGGAGGGGAGCGCCATCGCGAGCTTCTCGCCGACGCCCAGGTGCGGGTTGCGGAAGTTCTCGGTGTCGTCGTACTCCATCGGCATCATCGCGCGGGCCGCCCGCAGGTCGTTCGTCGCCTGCTGCACCTGGGCCATCGCGACGAGCAGATCGGGGTCGGACTTCCACACCCACACGAGCACGCGCCCGTTCGCGCGGCGGATCAGCAGCGGGGCCGCCTGGCTCATCGCCCACGCCGCGACGCCGCTGCCGGACCGCTCGGTCTGTCCCATCGCCCGGTTGGCCTGCGTGAGCAGCATCCGGATCGCCGCCTTGCGATGGCGGCGTCCGCGCCAGCCGAGAGACTCGGTGACCGGCACCCACAGCGCCGGTGGGGCATCCGCCTGGAGTCGTGGCATGCCTCCAGCGTAAGCCGGTTCGGCGGGCCCCTCGGGTACAGTGGATGCCGCGAGCGAGCCGCCGCACCCCCGCACAGACAGGCCCCCCGCACGACGTGACCGATCCCGCGACGACCGACGACTCCGCCGACGCCGCCGAGGCCCCCCTCACCATCGTCATCGGGGCCGACACGTTCCTTCCCCACGTGAACGGCGCCGCTCGCTTCGCCGAGCGGCTGGCCGCCGGTCTCGTCAAGCGCGGCCACGACGTGCACGTCATGGCGCCGAGCGTCACGCACGCGCAGCACGGCACGTTCACCGAGGTCATCGAAGGCGAGCCGATGACGATGCACCGGCTGCCGTCGTGGCGCTGGTACCCGCACGACTGGCTGACCTTCGTGATGCCCTTCATGGCCAAGCACTACGCGCGGCGCGTGCTCGACGAGGTCAAGCCCGACGTGGTGCACATCCAGTCCCACATCGTGATCGGGCGCGGACTGGCGCGTGAGGCCCGCAAGCGCGGCATCCCGATCATCGCGACCAACCACGTGATGGCCGAGAACATCCTCGACTTCACGACGCTGCCGCCGCTGCTCGACAAGGCGTTCGTCAAGGTCGCATGGGCGGATGCCAAGCGCACGTTCGACATGACCCGCGCGGTCACGACCCCCACGCGCAAGGCCGCGGACTTCCTCGAGGGGACGATCGACATCCACAACGTCATCCCGATCAGCTGCGGAATCGACGCGGACGACTACACCGCCGACCTGACGCCGCGCGACGCCAACCGCCTGGTGTTCGTCGGCCGCCTCACGACCGAGAAGCAGATCGACGTCGTGCTGCGCGCGATGACCCTGCTCGATCCGACGCTGGACGTCACGTTCGACATCGTCGGCAACGGCGATCAGCGCCGCGCGCTCGAGCAGCTCGTCGACCAGCTCGGACTCGCCGATCGCGTCACGTTCCACGGCCACACCTCCGACGAGGAGCTGCGCGGCATGCTCACGCGCGCCAGCGCCTTTGTCATCGCCTCGATCGCCGAGCTGCAGTCGATCGCGACGATGGAGGCCATGGCGTCGGGCCTGCCGATCGTCGCCGCCGACGCCGTCGCCCTGCCGCACCTCGTGCACGACGGCGAGAATGGGTACCTCTTCGAGCCGGGGAACGTCGAAGACCTCGCCGCCAAGCTCAACCGCGTTCTGCGCCAGACCCCGGCCGAGCGCACCGCGATGCAGCAGGCATCGCTCGACGGCGTGAAGGTGCACGACATCGGCCGCACGCTCGACACGTTCGAGGCCCTGTACCGCGACGAGCCGCTGCCGGGATAACGCGCCATGCACGTCGTGATGTTCGGCGACCAGCACGTCGAGTCGCTCGGCGGGGCGCAGGTGTCGATGCGGCTGCAACGGCGGTTCCTCGAGGAGGCCGGGCACACCGTCACGGTCGTGGCGCCCGCGATGCACGGCGCTCTCGCTGCCCGGATGGTCGGCGACATCGACCGCTTCTACGTCGACCTTCCCTCCGTGCCGATCACGTTCGACCGCGAGTACTCCTTCACGTGGCCGGGGCGGCGCACCGATCGCCGGCTGGATGCCGCGATGGCAGACCGGCCCCCCGTCGACGTCGTGCACGTGCAGGCCGACTTCTGGGGTGCCTTCATCGGGCACCGGTTCGCCGCGCGGCACGGACTTCCCGTCGTGCACACCATGCACAACCGCGTCGACGTGGGCATCGAGGCGACGACGCCGTTCCCGTCGCTCGTGCTGCGCACCCTCAACGCGTGGCAGCGGCAGGCCCTCGGCGACGCGACGCCGGGCGGCGACGGGTGGGCGTACCAGCGCCGTTTCGCGTCGCGCGCCGACGCCGTCACCGCGCCGTCATCGCACTTCGCTCGGCGTCTCGAGCAGCACGGCGTCGGATCTCGGGGTTCGGGTGACGTCGAGGTGGTGTGGAACGGCATCGACGACGACGTGCTCGACGCCGCGCTCGCCGAAACGCCGGCGGCGCGCGCACCCGGCCGGCCGCGCTTCATCTGGCTCGGTCGCATGAGCCCCGAGAAGCGGCTGCTGCCCTTCCTCGAGGCCGTCGCGGAATCGGGCGTGGATGCCGAGGTCGAGGTCGTGGGCGGCGGCGGTCAGCTGCGCGCCGCGCAGCGGCTCGTCGAGCGCGCCCAGCCTGCGGCATCCGTGGTCTTCGCGGGACGGATGCCCTACGAAGAGACGCTGCGCTGCATCCAGTCCGCCGACGCTGTCGTGCAGACGTCGATCGGCTTCGAGACGCAGGGCATGACGGTCTTCGAGGCCGCCTCACTGGGGACTCCGTCTGTCGTGAGCGACCCCGACATCGCCGCCGAGCTCGGCGGCGGGCACTGGACGGTGCCGGATGCCTCGGTGTCGTCGCTCGCGCGGACGCTCGAGCTCGCCGCCGCCGACATCGCGAACGGCACCGCGCCGGAACCCGACCCGACGGTGCGCGAGCGCTTTCGCCAGTCGTCGCGCACGGCCGCGATGGTGGAGGTCTACGACCGCGTGACCGGCCGCTGATCCTGCGATGCGCTCGCGGGACATGGTGCCGGCGACGCATGTCCCCGGCGCCCTGGCGGGCGCCGGCCGCAGGCCGGCGCGGGCATGTCTCCGCGGGCACCGCACCTCGCGTAGCGGGCCAGACGGCTCAGGGGAGGCGGGTCCAATCGGTGGGGAGGCGACGGCGGCCGTCCTGGGGAAGGGCGACCAGAGTCGCCACCAGGCCGGCGAGGGCAAGGGCTGCGAAAGCGATGATCGTGAACATGGCAGAAATGCTACGCTTGCGCTTATTCCGCCACGAGTGGCAGGATGGACAGCGAACACATCATTTCTGCCACACTCGGGAGTCACCATGAAGACCGTCGCGTGCATCGTCCAGCCCGGATTCGCGCCGTTCGAGTTCGGGGTCGCGTGCGAGGCGTTCGGCCTCGACCGCTCCGAGGACGGTGTGCCGAACTTCGACTTCCGAGTGGTCGCGCCCGATCCGGGTGTCGTGCCGTCGAAGATGGGCTTCTCGCTCAATGTCGAGCACGACCTGTCCTTCGCGTATGAGGCCGACCTGGTCGTGGTCTCGCCCACGCCGCGCGAGTGGTGGGGTCGTGTCGACGAGCGGGTGCTCGACGCGGTGCGAGACGCGGCCGATCGCGGCGCGTGGGTGATGAGCGTGTGCAGCGGGTCGTTCATCCTCGCCGCCTCCGGCGTCCTCGATGGCCGACGCGCCACGACCCACTGGATGTACGCGCCGACGATGGCCGCGATGTATCCGAAGATCGACGTCGACCCCGACGTGCTCTACGTGCAGGACGGCCGCATCATCACCAGCGCCGGCACGGCGGCGGGGCTCGATGCGTGTCTGCACCTGCTGCGGCAGGAGCTCGGCGCCGAGCTCACCAACCGCATCGCGCGGCGCATGGTCGTCGCGCCGCAGCGCGACGGTGGGCAGGCGCAGTTCATCGACAAGCCGCTGCCGGTCGCGGCATCCCTCTCGCTCGCTCCGGTGACCGATTGGATGCTCGACAACCTGCGCGAGGAGCTCACCGTCGACCAGCTGGCCGCCAAGGCGCACATGTCGCCGCGCACGTTCGCGCGCCGGTTCAAGGCCGACTTCGGCGCGACGCCGGCCGCGTGGCTGGCGCGCCAGCGGATCATCCACGCACAGCGGCTGCTCGAGACGACCGACCTCGGCCTCGACCGGATCGCCGACGAGAGCGGGTTCGGTTCGGCGGCGGTGCTGCGTCAGAACTTCGCGCGGATCCTCGGGCTCACGCCCACCGCGTACCGCGCCCGGTTCACGTGCGCGCACGACGACGAGCGGATGCTGGCGCCCGTCGCGTGACTACGGCGCCTCGAGGAGCCGCCAGCCCAACTGCCGTGCGGCGGCGCGATCGAACGTGACGATCTCGGTGGTGCCGAACAGGTCACCGCTCGCATCGATGAGCGCGTCGGCGAAGTCTGCACCCTCCTCGGCGAGTGCGAGGGCGCGCACGACGCTCTCGCCGTCCTCGAACTCGAGCGCGTCCGTCTCGACCAGAGACTGGAGCACCTTGAGGCGGGTGGTGCGCGGAATCCGGTATCCCCGATTCATGATCCAATCCAGTTCGACGAGCGTCACGTGGGTGACGAAGCCCGGCTGGTCGACCGTCAGCGAGTCGAGCAGACGCCTCGCTGCGATGAGCTGCGGCCCGTCGTCCTCGAGGATGAAGCGGGCGAGGACGTTCGTGTCGAGTCCGATCACCGCTCGAGGCTCCGCATCACTGACTCCGCGGCGGCATCGCCTATCGCCTCGTTCATCTCCTCGATGGTGAGCGGCTTCTGCTCGGGTGTGTACAGCATCCCCTTCAGATCCTGGATCCTGCCGGTGCGCGCGATGATCCGGTACTGGCCGTTCGGAAGCTTGACGAAGAGCACTTTCGACCCGGCGACGAGGTTCAGCTCGTCGCGCACCTCCTTGGGGATCGTGATCTGTCCCTTGCTGGTGAGCGTTGCGGTGGGCATCGGCATTCCTTTCAGAACAGGGTGAGCCTTACAAGCAGTATGCAGTAAGGAAACGACCATTCGCTAGCGTGTGATCGTGGCGCTGAATCCGCGGTCGTGGTTCTCGCGCAAGACCCTGCGCAAGGACCTCGTCGCGGGGGTCACGCTCGGCGTCGAGAGCGTGCCCGACGGCCTCGCGCAGGGGCTGCTGGCGGGGATCAATCCGCTGGCCGGCCTGTACGGCCACCTGTTCGGCATGGTCGGCGCGGCGCTGTTCACCAGCAGCGCGTTCATGACCGTGCAGGTCACCGGGGCGATGGCGCTCATCGTCGCCGACTCGGGCCTCGAGACCCGCCCCGACCCCAGCCGCGCGCTGTACACCCTCGCCATGATGAGCGGTGTCGTGCTGATCGCCGCGGGTCTGCTGCGGGGCGGTCGCATCGTGCGCTTCGTGCCGACCGCCGTCATGACCGGGTTCGTCACGGCCGTCGGCGTGAACATCGTGCTCGGTCAGCTCGGCAACTTCACCGGATACGACGCCGACGGCGTGAACCGGCTTGCCAAGGTCTTCGACCTCGGCCGCCACCTGCTCGACTGGAGCCTGCCCGCCGTCGTCGTCGGCGCGATCACGGTGCTCGCGATCGTCGTGCTGCAGCGCACCCCCGTCGGCGCTCTGGGGCTCGTGATCGCCGTCGTGATCGGATCCGTCAGCGGTGTGCTGCTCGACCTGTGGGTGCCGGCGGGCGTCGTCGTTCTCGACGACCTGGTCGCCGTGCCCGCCGCGCTGCCCGCGCCGGTGCTGCCGAGTCCCGACGACGTGCTGTTCCTGCTGCTGCCCGCCTTCTCCCTCGCGTTCGTCGCGATGGTGCAGGGGGCGGCCGTGTCGGCCGGCATCCCGACCAAGGACGGCAAGCCCGCCGACATCTCGCGCGACTACATCGGCCAGGGTGCCGGAAACATCCTCGCCGGGCTCTTCCGCGGCATGCCGGTGGGCGGCTCGATGTCGGGCTCGTCGCTCGTCGTGAAGTCGGGGGCGCAGACGCGGTTGGCGTTCTTCATCGCCGGGGCCGTGACGGCTCTCGTCATCCTCTTCGCGTCGGGGCTGGTCGCCTATGTCGCGATGCCGGCGCTCGCGGGTCTGCTCATCGTCGTCGGCATCACGGCGGTGAAGCCGAGTCGTATCATGTCGGTGATCAAGACCGGCCCGTTCCAGACCGCGATCATGGCGGTGACCTTCCTGCTCACGCTGCTGATCCCGCTGCAGTTCGCCGTGCTCGTCGGTGTGGGACTCGGCATCATCCTGTACGTCGGGCAGCAGTCCAATCACGTGCGCATCCGCCGCGTGGCCATCGCGGCCGACGGCCGGATGCGCGAGGAGGACCCGCCCGCGGTCGTCCCCGGCGGTGAGGTGCTCGTGCTGCAGCCGTACGGCAGCCTGTTCTTCGCCAGCGCGCCGACCTTCGAGAGGCAGCTGCCGGCGGTCAGCCGCGGCGAGGGGCCCGCCGTGGTGATCATCCGGTTGCGGGGGACCGATCAGATCGGGCTCGCACTCGTCGAGGTGCTGCGCAGATACGCGCACGACCTGCAGTCGGCCGACTCGACGCTCAAGCTCGTCGTCAGTGAAGACCTCGTCGTCGCGCAGATGACCGCGGGCGGTCTCATCGGCGACGTCGGCGAGGGCAATGTGTACCGCGGCAGCGAGTGGGTGGGCGAGGCGCTGCGCCGGGCCCACGACGATGCCGAAGCAGAACTCGACGCGAGGCGCTGACGCTGGTAAACTTGAGTGCATACGACTCAACTTTGAGTCTCACGACTTCCAGGAGAACACATGAACGCCACTCAGATGCCCGGACAGGAGGACGCAGGCAGCGCCCTCGAGCAGTTCGGGATCAACCTCACCGACCGTGCGCGGCAGGGCAAGCTCGACCCCGTCATCGGCCGCGACAGCGAGATCCGGCGGGTCAGCCAGGTGCTCACCCGCCGCACGAAGAACAACCCGGTGCTCATCGGCGAGCCCGGCGTCGGCAAGACCGCCGTCGTCGAAGGGCTCGCGCAGCGCATCGTCGCGGGCGACGTCGCCGAGTCGCTCAAGGACAAGGAGCTCGTCACGCTCGACATCTCGGCGCTCGTCGCCGGCGCGATGTACCGCGGGCAGTTCGAAGAGCGGCTCAAGAGCGTGCTGAAGGAGATCACCGAGTCCGACGGCCGCATCATCACCTTCATCGACGAGCTGCACGTGCTGATGGGCGCGGGCGGCGGCGAGGGCTCCGTCGCGGCATCCAACATGCTCAAGCCCATGCTCGCGCGCGGCGAGCTGCGCCTCATCGGCGCGACCACGCTCAACGAGTACCGCGAGTTCATCGAGAAGGATGCCGCGCTCGAGCGCCGCTTCCAGCAGGTCTACGTGGGTGAGCCGAGCGTCGAGGACACCGTCGCGATCCTGCGCGGGCTGAAGGGTCGCTACGAGGCCCACCACGGCGTCACGATCAACGACGGAGCGCTCGTCGCCGCCGCCGCTCTGTCGAACCGCTACATCCCCAGCCGCCAGCTGCCCGACAAGGCGATCGACCTCATCGACGAGGCGATGAGCCGGCTGAAGATGGAGATCGACTCGAGCCCGATGGAGATCGACCAGCTGCGCCGGCAGCTCGACCGCATGCGTCTGGAAGAGCTCGCGCTCAAGAAGGAGAAGGACGAC
>JAUHVN010000518.1 GCA_030425055.1 Actinomycetes bacterium
GCGCTTTGGCGTAGGCGGTCGCGCGGTCGACGGCGACCTGCACCGCCTGCGCGGCCGTCGCCGCTTCGGTCTCGCGCGCCGACGCGGGCGTGAGCTGCCACGCGACGTGGTCGATCTGCACGCCGTCGCGCGCGGAGATCTCGCTGACCCACCACGACAGGGCCGCGAAGTCTTCGAAGGTGGCCGTGAACTCGACAGCCGCGTGGTGCACGAGCGCGAGCTGGCGACCGTCCGAGGCCCACGGGCGGTTCGACCAGACCGAGACGCGCTGGCTCGACCACTCGGCGAGGTCACCGGCATCCTTGCGCGAGGTCAGGTCGTCGCGGATCGGCTGAGAGAGGGCGGACAGTCGTTCGACGACGGGTCCGCGCTCGGGGCCCTCGGTGCGGACTGAGACGCGCACGACGCCCTGTTCGGGTGCGCGGCGGGTCTCGTGCTCGCCGCGCACGGTGATGATCACATCGCTCATACCGCGATCGTACGCGTGGCCGAAGAGCGTGAGGAATGGCGGGTGGGGGAGTTCCGTTGTACTCTGGTGTGCTCGGATGCCGCGGCATCCGGACTTCACAACTCCACAGCGTGACAGCGGCTCCCTTCGCGAGAAGGATCACGGGGATGATCGGTTTCGACATCGTCTGTGCATCTGCGAGAAGCGGGCCGAGGATGCAGGGTTATCTCGTGAACGCCCCCTGCAAACCAATAACTGCCGAAAAGAAGCAGTCCGAGTTCGCCCTCGCTGCCTGAGCAGCGAGCCCGACTCCGTCAGTCCGTGATTGATTCCGTCACGGGTCCTGGCGTCATCTAGGGATCTTGCTGCGTGACGTCGCCTGAGCGTCACGCGGGACTTTCTTCAGGCTGGGCCCGTCGACTTGTGTGTCTGTGCTGAATGTCGGGGCCGAGCAGAACGCTTACACAGACTGCGCCCGGAGAAGACGCAGTAGTTCAGCGATGGACGGGGGTTCGATTCCCCCCATCTCCACAACTTGGATTGAGTAGCCGCCGTCAGGCGGCGTATCGAAATCACCGCTGTCACGGAAGAGGGCTCGAAACCCGCGGAATCACGCGGATTTCGGGCCCTCTTCGTACTGCCAGCACTATCGCCGAAGGAGGGCAGCAACCGGATCGAGAAGCTGCCCACCCCGGTGAGATCGTCGGGGAGAACGTGCAAAGCGACCCGCCCTCGTCCGGGCACAAGAGTGGTACCTTTTTACGTACAACTCGCTCGGGGGTGTCTCCATGTCCGCAATCACTGCAACCGAAGCTCGGAAGAGCCTGTTTGGGCTCATCCAACAGGTCAACGAGGACCACACGACGGTCGAAGTAGTCTCTCGTCGCGGCAATGCCGTAATCATGTCCAAGGACGACTTCGACGCACTGACCGAGACTGCCTACCTCTTGCGTAACCCCGCGAACGCGGAGCGGCTGCTCGAGGCCGTGGAACGCGCACGTCGCGGCGAGTTCGAGCAGCATGACCTTCTCGACGCGTGACGCGGTCGCTCGCCTTCGACCCGAACGGGTGGGAGGACTACGTGTATTGGCAGACCCAGGATCGCAAGACCCTCAAGCGGATCAACCTTCTGATCACTGACGTTCTTCGCAACCCCTTCGAAGGCATCGGCAAACCCGAACCGCTCCGTCACGTCCTTTCCGGCGCGTGGTCTCGTCGCATCGATGAGAAGAACCGGCTGGTCTACTACGTGTCTGACGATCACGTCGTCATCCTGCAGGCGCGGGACCACTACTGAATCACCGGCGCTC
>JAUHVN010000075.1 GCA_030425055.1 Actinomycetes bacterium
CCGAGAAGAGCCCCACGCCGATGATCGCCGACAGCGCGATGCCGGCCGAGATCGTGCGATTGCCGAACGCACGCAGCGGCACGATGGGCTGGTCGACGCGCAGCTCGATCACGAAGAAGACGACGAAGCCGACGGCGGCGATCGCGAAGGCGGCGATCGTCCAGACGGATGCCGCGGGGTCGCCGACCCATGTCACGGCGAGCACCAGCGCGACCATCGACAGCGTGAAGGTCACCGCGCCCGCGATGTCGAAGCGCATGCGCGCACCCGGGTCGATGTGCGGGATCGCGTAGACGGCCAGGACGAGGGCGGCGAGGCCGACCGGCACGTTGATCCAGAAGACCCACGGCCAGCCCCAGAAGTCGGTGATGAGGCCGCCGAGCACGGGACCGACGACGATCGCGACCGGGAAGGCCGCGCCGATGATCGCGAGGTATCGAGGACGCGCGCGCGGGGACGCGACGTGCGCGACGATCGTCTGCGACATCAGCTGGAGGCCGGCCGAGCTCATGCCCTGCAACACGCGCGCGATCACGAGCTGCGGCAGATCCTGAGCGAAGCCGCAGACCAGCGAGGCGCCGATGAAGATCACGAGCGACGTGAGGAAGATGAGCCGCGGGCCGACGACGTCGCCGAGCTTGCCGAGGACGGGCAGCAGCACCGTGGCCGCGAGTGTGTAGCCGACGACGACCCACGCCATGTGCTCGAGCGCGCCGAGTTCGCCGGCGACGGTGGCCAGAGACGTCGAGACGACGGTGTGGTCGAGGGCTCCGAGGAACGAGACGGTCAGCAGCGAGGCGACGAGCAACCGGAGGCGGAGCGGAGAGAGGGGCATATCGAGTCACCCGATCGATCGGGCGGTCGACGCGACCGGATGTGCCTGCGACGGACGGTTCCGCGCAGATCGGGCCCGCGATCGGACCCCGACGTCACCGTCGATCCTAGCCGAACTTACGTAGCTTTTCAACCAAAGATCAGGAATCAATGCCGCCCGCGAGCGCGACTGGGGGTTCGGGCCGAGGGCAGGTCGGGCGCCGGAACGTACTCGCCGACGCGCGCGGTCAACTCGCCGATCCCCTCGATCCGCATCGCGACCTCGTCGCCGGGACGCAGCGGCGGCGGGGTGAGGTCGCCGTTGCGGCCCCACAGCTCGGCGAGGCATCCGCCGTTGCCGACGGTGCCCGAGCCGAGCACGTCGCCGGGCACCACGCGGGCGTTGCGCGAGGCGTACGCGACCAGCACGGGGAACGCCCACCCCATGTTCGAGACGAGGTCTTCGCCGATCGGTTCGCCGTTCACGCGCACCTCGGCCCGCACGGCGAGGAACCCGTCGTCGTCGAGGAAGGGCTCGAACTCGTCGGCCGTGACGATCCACGGTCCGAGCGACGTGCCGAAGTCCTTGCCCTTGGCCGGGCCTAGACGCACCTTCATCTCGCGCCCCTGCAGGTCTCGCGCCGACCAGTCGTTCATGATCGTGTAGCCGAAGATGTGGGATGCCGCGTCCTCGGCACTCAGGTTGCGCCCGTCCGACCCCGCGACACCGCCGACCACCGCGGCGAGCTCGAGCTCGAAGTCGAGCCGCGCCGTCACCGGCGGTTGCACGGGCTCACCCGGACCCAGGATCGTGTGGGGGTTCGTGAAGTAGAACGTCGGGTACTCATACCACTCGTCCGCCACGTGGCTGCGGCCCTCCACGCCCGCGCTCACGCCCTCGACGTGCTCCTCGAAGGCGACGAAGTCGCGCACCGAAGCGGGGACGAGCGGCGCGAGAAGCGTGACGTCGCCGAGCGGAGTGCCCGGGTCGCCCGTCGTCTCGCTCCGCTCGCTCAGGGTCCGTCGGAAGAGCTCGTGTGCGGCATCCAGACCGTTCGCGAGCACATCGGCGACGGTGAGACCCTCGGGGAACGGCACCACGCGGTCGTCCACGACGAAGCCCTCGCCGCGCTCCGATCCGGGCGTCCGCCAACGCGCGATCCTCACGCGCGCACCTTCGCCGGCACGAGGTCGTCGGCGTTGCCCGAGAGCACGCGGTCGACGACCTCGTCGGGCAAGCCCGCCGAGCGCACGAACGCGACCGGATCGTCGAGGCCCATGTCGAACGGGTAGTCGCTGCCAAGGACGACCTGCGATGCGCCGGCCGCCTCGACGAGGTGCCGCAGCCCGCTCGCGTCGTGCACCACCGTGTCGAACCAGATCCGCTTCAAGTAGCTCGACGGCTCGTGCGCGCACAGCTGCGCGTCGGGCCGCACCCGCCACGCGTGGTCGGAGCGCCCGATCGCGGTCGGCAGGTAGCCGCCGCCGTGCGCGGCGACGAGCTTGAGTCCGGGATGCCGGTCGAGCACCCCCGAGAAGATGAGGTGCGACAGCGCGACGGCGTTCTCGACGGGCTGGCCGACGGTGTTCGCGAGGTAGTAGCGGTCGAGCCGCTCGTCGAGGCTGCAGCCGAACGGATGCAGGAAGACGACCGCGCCGAGTTCGGCCGCACGTGCCCAGAAGGGCTCCAGCCGCTCGTCCGACAGCTCGACGTCGCCGGCGAACGACGAGATCTCGACACCCGCCAGGCCCCGGCCGAGCACGGCGTCGTCGAGGTACTCGACCACGCGCTCGGGATGCTGCAACGGCACGATGCCGAGTCCGACGAGCCTGTCGGGTGCGCGCGAGACGTGCTCGGCGACGAGGCGGTTGGCCTCGGTGGCGATCCACACCGCGAGGCCCTCGGGGGCCCACGGGTAGAAGTGGTTCGGCGACGGCGACACCCATTGGCGGTCGACGCCCTGGCGATCCATCTCGGCCAGGCGCACCGCGACGTCGGTGAGCCGCGGGATGCGCGCGCCGACCATCGGCCCCGACACCGCCTGGCTCGCCGCGCCGTTGCGGCGCAGTTCGAGCGCCGCGGCCTCGGCCACCAGCTCGGGCGCCCGCCGCTCCACCTCGGAGTGGAGGCCCGGCATCAGCAGGTGCGCGTGGACGTCGGTCGTCATGCGGGTTCGGCCATCTTCTGCGCGATCCCGAAGATGAGACCGGGGGCGTCCGCCTCGCGGTTGTGCTCGATCTGCCACTGTCCGAGCTGCACGGATGCCTCAACGACGGCGGCCGCGCGCGGCAGACGGCGGGCGTGGAAGGCATCCCACAGCTGCTGGTCGACCGCGTCGGCGGCCACGAGCAGCTCGGTCAGCACGAGCGCGTCCTCGAGCGCCTGCGCGGCCCCCTGGGCGATCGTGGGCGGGCAGCTGTGCGCGGCGTCGCCGATGATGACGACGCGGCCGCGGTTCCACGGGGCGTCGACGAGGTGTGAGGTGAACCACGTGTAGTTGACGTGCGCGCCGGCCTTGAGATCTTCGCGGATCGCGTTCCACGGACCGTTGTAGGCCATCGACTCGCCGAGCATGATCTGCACGGCCTCTTCGTCCGAGACGCCCGAGCGGTCCTGCGCCTCTTCGACGAGGAACGCGTACATGGTGTCCTCGCCCGTCGGTGTGTACCCGGCGATGTACACCGGGCCGCCGTAGTAGAGCTCGGAGCGGGGCACGTCGGCCGGGCGCGAGACGAACGCGCGCCAGATGCCCATGCCCGTCGGCTGCGGCTTGGTCTCGATGCCGATGAGGTCGCGCACGGTCGAGTTGAGACCGTCGGCGCCCACGAGCAGGTCGTACTCGCCGACCGACTCACCGTTCACGAACACCTCGACGCCGGCATCCGTGTGCTCGAGGCCCGTGACCGCGGAGCCGAAGTTCACGGTCGCGCCGACCTCTTCGGCTCGGGCGACGAGGATCTTCGCGAGGTCGGGCCGGTACATCCCGCCTCCAGCCGGGTAGTCGGGTCCTCCCGTCTTGACCTCGGGCAGCTCGGCGACGACCTGGGCGTCGGGACCGGGCGCACGCAGGTTGAGGCCTTCGAAGAAGAAGCCCTGTTCGCGCACGTCGTCCCACACGCCGAGGGCGTCGAAGACGCGCAGCGCGTTGCCCTGCAGCGTGATGCCCGAGCCGAGCGCGCTCAGTTCGGGCTTGGACTCGAAGACGTCGACGGCGACGCCGGCCTTGGCGAGCTGGATGGCGGTGGCCAGCGCGGCGACACCGCTGCCGGCGACGGCGACCTTTGCTACTGCGGGCATGTTCGGAACCTCTCTGTTCTCGTTCGGGGGGTCAAAGGATGGCGACGGGGTTGATGGGCGAGCCGACGGCACCGGTGATCTTCAGCGGCGCGGCCGACAGCAGGAAGTCGTAGCGGCCCTCGTCCGCGCACACATCGGCGAGCTCGTCGAGGTCCCACAGTTCTCCGATCGTGAGCCCGAGATTGGGGATCACGACCTGATGGAGCGGCTGGAACGCGGGGACGTCGAACTCGTTGGGACGCACCTCGAATCCCCACGTGTCGGTTGCGATCGCCGCGATCTCGGTGCGGTGCAGCCAGCCCGCGGTCGTCAGCGACAGGCCCGGCGCGGGTCCGCCCGCGTAGTCGCCCCAGCCGTCGCGCTTGGTGCGCGCGAGCTGACCGGTGCGCACGACGACGATGTCGCCGCGACCCACGGCGCTCGACGCACCCTGCGCGGCGATGCACGCCTCGAGGTCGGCGACCGTGATCGCGTACCCGTCCTCGAGCTCGCCGGAGTCGGGGCTCAGGTGGCGCGCGACATCCAGCAGCACGCCGCGCGAGACCACGACGGATGCCGCGTGCTCGATGCCGGTGACCAGATCGCCGTCGCTCGTGACGACGTCTCCCGCGCGGCGACCGTTCCACGCGACGCCGTGGTCGAAGATGTGGCCGAGGCCGTCCCACTGCGTGGAGCACTGCAGGGGCATCGCGATGACGTCGTCGGCGCCGCCGATCCCGTGGGGGAAGCCCTGCGTGCCGCGCTCGGCGTCGGTGCCGGTGTCGGTCATGGTGTGGACGGGGTTGGTGCGGCGGCGCCACCCCTTCTGCGGCCCGTCGGTGTCGAAGCGCTGCGACAGCGACACGACCCGCCCGGTGCGCACGAGACCGGCGGCATCCACCCGCTTCGCGGCGTCGATGAAGTTCAGGGTGCCGAGGCGGTCGTCCTCGCCCCAGCGCCCCCAGTTGCGGTACGCCTCGGCGCGCGCGGCGATCTCACGCTCGGGGTCGGCGCGGTCGAGGTCGGCGGGGTTCTCGGACGGCATCATGATGCTCCTAGGTCGCTGAGCGAGCCCGAAGGGCGAGACGAAGCGATGCACCGCACGATCTGGGTCCCGAGACCTTGGATCGACCCGGTCATGACGTCGCCGTCGCGCAGGAAGCGGCGCCAGTGCTGCCCGTTGCCGGGCGGGCTGCCGGTGAGCAGCAGGTCGCCGGGCAGCAGCGGCATGTTCTGCGACGCCCCCGAGACCAGCGCGGCGATGTCGAACAGCAGGTCGTCGGTGTTCCCGTCCTGCATGCGGTCGCCGTTGAGGTCGAGGGTCACCGCGAGGTGTCCCCCGTCGACGAAGCCGGCCGGGACGAGGAAGGGCCCCGTGGGCAGGAAGCCCGGGGCGTTCTTCGATCGGTACCAGTCGGTGCCGATCTCCTTCATGTCCTTGCGGAACACCAGGTCGCGCGTGGTGATGTCGTTGACGATCGTGTACCCGGCGATGTGGTCGAGCGCGTCCTCGCGCGACACGCGGAACGTCTCGCGCCCGATCACGACGGCGAGCTCGAGCTCCCAGTCGTGCACGTCGCTGTAGCCGGGAAGGACGAGCGGCACGTCGTCGCCGACGACGGCCGCGGGCAGCCCGATGAAGAAGTAGGGCTCGCCGTTCGCGGCGCGCTCGTCCATCATCTCGGCAGCGAACGCGCGCGCCTCCTCGACGGTGCGGTCGGTGTTGTTCGTGAGGCCTGCGGCGACCAGCTCGATGACGTGCTCGCGGTAGTTCGCGCCGGCCTGCAGCACCTGGCGCGGTTCGACGGGTGCCGTGAGCACGACGTCGGCCAGCGGCATCCACCGGTCGTCGTCGGCACCTGCGAGGACTCCGAGGCGATCCCAGTCGGCGTCGGCGAGGAATGCGTTGAGGTCGGCGGCGCCGAGGTCGGCCGCGTCGAGCGGGCGGATTCGATCACCCGCCACCAGGCCGAGGCGCACACCGTCGCCCTCTCGAAAGCGGGCGAGGGCGAACGGGGCGGTGAGTCCGCGCGACGTCGTCGTCATTGGTTCCTCCGTGTCCCTTCGGGACGTGTTTCGAGGGGCGGCGTGCCTGCTCTCACGCCGCCCCTCGGGTCTATCAGCCCTGGCCGTGCTTCGCGTAGGGGTTCAGCAGGGCGTCCTTGATCTCGTCGGGCACGCCCTCCTCGGTCGCACTCGGTCCGTCGGCGGGCGGGAACGATTCGGTCATCGACATCGGCATCGCGCTGTTGCGGTAGAAGTTGTTCGATCCCTGCGACGGCTTCCACGTCTGAGCGTCCCAGTCGGGCACGTAGTTGCGGTAGCCGCCGGTGTTGAGCTCGATCCGCAGCGTCGACGGCTCGCGGTAGTAGAGGAAGTTCTGCTCGCCGATGCCGTGGATCGACGGGCCGTACTCGATCGGGATGCCGTTCTCCATGAGCGTGTCGGCCGCGATGAGGAGCTCCTCGCGGGTGTCGACCCAGAACGCGTAGTGGTTGACGCGGCCGGCGCGGCTCGAGCCGTCGAGCACGACGCCGAGGTCGTGCGACTTCTCGTTGGTCGTGAGCACCGAGAACACCGAGACGGGCGCCTCGTCGAGCACGGTGCGCGCCATGAAGCGGAAGCCGAGCACGTCGACGTACCACTTCACGAACGCGTCGACGTCGCTCGTCGCGATCGTCACGTGGTCGAGCTGGCGCGGAGCGCCGGCGAAGCGGCTGCGCCGCGACGGACGGTCGGGGTAGATGGATGCCGCATCGCCCTCGCTGTCGTGGTGGTGGGTGACGTCCCAGTGCAGCGTCATCGAATGGCCCCATGGGCCGGTGAAGCGGTAGGCGCGGCCGATCTGCGGCACGTCGTCGATCCACTCGCCTTCGGCGCCCGAAGCCTCGATGCGCTTCGCCGCCTCATCGAGGGCCTCGGCGCTGGAGGTGCGCCACGCCATGGTGTCCAGACCCGGCTCGTCACCGGGGACCACCACGACCGAGTACGCGTAGTAGTCACCCCAGCAGCGCAGGTACACCGAGCCGTCGACGCGGGCGACCTCCGTCAGACCGACCTGGGTCTTGTAGAACTCGACGGATGCCTCGACGTCGGGCGAGGTGATCGCCACGTACGAGAGGTGGGAGAGGAGCTTGATCATCATCGATCCTTTCGGAAGTCCAACGGGCACGATCACTGCCCTGTGTATTCATCTTCGGTCGACCCTCGACATAAGGGAATCCGATTCTGATGATGCGGTCGATCAGCTGGACTGATGCGGCGGAGTGTTCAGCGCCCACGCCGCCAGACTCTCGTCGTGGAGCAGATCAGAGAGGTCGTTCGCGATGTCGGACGACTCGACGAGGTCGACCGCACGGCGCAGAGCCGCGCGCTCGACGCTCTCGAACACGCGCGGCAGCACCCGGGCTCCCCCCTCGTCGATGACCGTCACACGGTGGCGGTCATCCGCCTCGACGAGCACCTCGACGCGTCGCTCGCCCAGCTGCACGGCGCGCAGGAAGGGCGCCCGCAGGCGCGAGCCCGCAGCCGACACCAGTGTGGCCGGGACGCCGGCATCCGTGGTGAGGTGCGCGAGCGCGCTGTCGCGCGCGGCATCCGTCGCGACCGGCGCGAGCGCGCCGCCGGAGAGCACGCGCAGCCAGCCGATCGCATCGCGCGCGAGCGCGGGCGTCGAGCGCGTCGGAGCGGCGCACTCGGCCACCAGCGCACGCCATGTCTGATCTGCGGAAGGCACGGCGAATCGGGCATCCGTCCGCAGGCGAGGACGCGCGATGACGACCGGTGGGCGGGCGTGTGCCTCGTCGACCAGCGCGGCGAGATCGTCGAGGTCGACCGGCGAGCCCGGATCGGCGACCACGATCGCGGCGGCGCCCCGAGCCCAGGCCGCTCGGACACGGCCGGTCCAGTTCGGCTCCGACACCACGACGATCGCATCCCCGGGCGCACGCGACACCACGGCGGTGGCGGGCAGCTCGGCCACGGCGGCGGCGTAGGCCTCGAGGTCGGTGTGGATGCCGATCATCCGCGTTCTCCTCCGGCGCGCACGGCGTCGGCGGCGGCATCCGCGAGCTCGACGGCGTACAGGGCGTCGTCGAGCAGTGCGTCGTACTCCACCGAGAGGTCACCGCTGAGCTGGGCGGCCAGGGTGCGCCATTGCGCGAGATAGCCGTCTTCGGCGATGCCCGCGTACGACGTCATGCGCTCGCCCGGGATCCGCACCGACACGTCGGCGCTTCCGACGTGGACGAAGGCGGGCGGGAAGTCGACGTCGAGGATGCCGTCGTCGGCGATCACCGACATCCGCCACAGCGCATCCGCCCCGCCGGGTGTCATCACGGCCGTGAACTGCACGGCGACCCCGCCTGCCCGTGCACCCAGGGCGAAGCCGATCGGTGGGATCGGTCGCGCCCACACGACCCGGTCGATGCGGGGTGCGAGGTCGCGCAGCGTGGGAAGATCGTGCACGCCGAGGCCGACGACGAGCTGGCGCACGACGTCGGCGGCGACCTGCGGGTCGTCGAAGTCGGGCAGAGGTCGCCCGCCCGCGGGACCGGGCGGGTCGGACGGCGGCTGCGAGACGACCGCGTGGTACCTCGAGTTCGGCGGCAGCGCGACGGTCACCGACACGGCACTCACCGTCGACCCGTTGGCGACGAGGTGGTGCCGCGCCCGCCCCCACGCCGGGTCGGCGTGGTGGTTGGTGCCGACGACGAGGGCGACGCCGGCGGTGCGGCACGCGTCGATCACGCGCTCGGCGTCGTCGGCGGTCACCGCGAGCGGCTTCTCGCACAGGATGCCGCGCGCGCCGGCCGCGACGGCGGCGAGGATCTGCTCGGCGTGCCGGTGGGGAGGCGAGCAGATCGCGACGACGTGCACGTCGGGGTCGTCGAGAAGCTCGTGGAAGCCGACCGACGCCCGCACACCGAGGTTCTCGGCGAGCCCGGCCGCACGGCCGCTGCCCGAGTCGCTGATGTGCACGACGCGGAACGCCGGGATGCGCGCGATCGTCGGGATGTGCAGCGAGGCCGCACCGGGCCCCGCGCCGATCACACCGACGCCGTACATCGTGACTCTCCCTCGAGGAACTTTTGTGGAAAGACTACCTAAGTGCGCACGAAATGCACAGCAATATCCGGAGCAAGCCCCGGTGGACCGGTCGACTTGTGTCACAATCAACCATGGCCAGCGAGTCCACCCTGCGCTTCGGCGCGCAGACAGACGAGATGACGAGCCTGTTGCGCATCGTGAATCTGGTGCGGACCGGCGAAGCGACAACTCGTCCCGAGATCGGCCGCCTCACCGGCCTCGGCCGCGGTGTCGTCACCCAGCGCGTCGACCATGCGATCGAGATGGGCTACCTCGAGGACGGCGACTTCGGACCCTCGTCCGGGGGACGCGCCCCCCGCACCCTCCGCTTCCGCGCGCAGGCCGGACGCATCATCGTCTGCGCGCTCGGCGCGTTGCACGTGCACGTCGGCATCGCGCACCTCGACGGCGACATCCTCGACCAGGTGCACCGCGCGTGGGACATCGGCCAGGGCCCGGCCGAGACCCTCGACGTGGTTATGGAGATGATCGACGAGCTCATCGAGCGCAACGGCGACGCCACCGTCTGGGCGGTCGCGGTCGGCGTACCCGGGCCGGTCGACTTCGACTCGGGCCGGCCGGTCGCCCCGCCGATCATGCCGGGCTGGAACGGCTTCGACCTGCGTCGCCGGTTCGAGCAGCGCTTCGACGCCCCGGTCTGGGTCGACAACGACGTCAACCTGCTCGCGATGAACGAGCGCGCCCGCCACGCGGGTGAGCACCTCGACCTGATCTACTGCAAGGTCGGCTCCGGAATCGGTGCGGGTCTGCTTTCGCAAGGTCGCATCCACCGCGGCGCGAACGGAGCGGCCGGTGACATCGGGCACGTGCGCGTGCGCGACGCCGAGGTCGTATGCCGCTGCGGCAAGATCGGATGCCTCGAGGCGGTCGCCGGCGGCTGGGCCCTGGTGCGCGATGCCGAACTCCGGATCGCCGAGGGCGCCACCGGCCGGCTCGTCCGCGCCGACGAGATCACGCCCGAGGTCATCGGCCGCGCCGCCGAAGACGGGGATGCCCTCGCGATCGCACTCGTGCAGGCATCCGCCCACGTCGTCGGCGAGGCCATCGCGACCCTCGTCAACGTCTTCAACCCGAGCATGATCGTGATGGGTGGCGCGATCGCCGCTCCGGGCGAGCTGTTCCTCGCCGAGGTGCGCCAGCGCGTGTACGAGCTGTCGCTGCCGCTCGCGACTCGCGACCTGTCGATCATCCGCTCGGTGAACGACGCTCGCGAGCCGCTTCGCGGCGGCGCCGAGCTCGCGCGCGAGCAGCTGTTCGAGGTGACCTTCCCGCGCTGGTTCACGCAGGGGCGCCCGACGATCACGAGCATCCGCGGGGGATCGCAGTGAGCCTTTCCTCCCTGCGCGACGACGCGCTGCACCGCACCG
>JAUHVN010000519.1 GCA_030425055.1 Actinomycetes bacterium
ATGCTGCGGTCTATCGGCGCCCGCGAAGCCCGGCGCGGGAAGCACGGCGTCGGTCTTGGAGCCCGCGCAGTCGGGCGACAGGATCGCCTCGGCGCCGAAGCACGGCGGAGACGATTCGCGCAGTTCGACCAGCTGCCGCTCCCCCTCGGCGTACGCGGGCGCATTGACCGCCCAGGCGCCGAAGGCGGTCGTCGCGACGACGAGCATCGCACCGAGCGAGGCCCACAGCGTGACGCGCGGCGGCCGCGAGGTGAGCACCTTCCACCCACGCACGGGGTCCTCGACGAGGCGCTTCGTGATCCACGCGAGGACGAAGCACAGTCCGAGCAGCGCCACGCGGTGGTAGATCGTCAGACCCCAGAACGGCACCGACGGCGCGATGATGATGAGCGGCCAATGCCACAGGTACAGCGAGTACGAGATGTCGCCGACGAACTGCGCGGGCCGCAGCGAGAGGATCCGCGTCGGGTACCACCAGCGGTCGGTGTTCGACGCCGCGATGACCGCGGCCGCGCCGAGTGTCGGCAGCGCCGCGGCGTAGCCCGGGAACGGCGTCTGTGCGTCGTAGGCGAATGCCGTGAAGACGAGGGCGGCGATGCCCGCCCAGCCGAGCACGAAGCTCACGGCGGCGTTGCGCACCCTCAGCAGCGGGATGAGGGCGATCATCGCCCCGACGCCGAACTGCCACATCCTGCCGAAGGTCACGAAGTAGGCCGGTGCGGGATCGGTGATCGTGAAGACGACGCAGAAGACGAAGGATGCCGCGGCGACGACGCCGAGCGTCACGATCACGACGCGGCGGACCGAGCCGTGGAACCAGCGCACGGCGATCCATGCCGCCAGCAGCATGATGAGCGGCCACAGCACGTAGAACTGCTCTTCGAGCGACAGCGACCAGTAGTGCTGCACCGTGGTCGGGTCGCCGGAGTGGTTGAGGTAGTCGGCCGAGGTGAGCGCCAGGTACCAGTTCTCGACGTAGAACGTGCTCGCGACGATCTCGCTCAGCTCGTTCGGCAGCGCCGAGAGGGGCATGAGGTAGGGCGACCCGGCCACGACCGCGCAGAAGAGCAGGACCAGCAGCGCGGCCGGCAGCAGTCGCCGCGCGCGGCGCGCCCAGAACTGGCCGAGCCGAACGCCGCCGGTCGCCGTCAGCTCGCGCATGAGGTGGCCGGTGATGAGGAAGCCCGAGATCACGAAGAACACGTCGACACCCACGTAGCCGCCGGGAAGGCGGCCCGGCCAGAAGTGGTACAGCACGACGAGCAGAACGGCGATGGCGCGCAGTCCCTGCACGTGGGGCAGGAAGCGCGACGGCTCCGCGTGCTCGGGCGAGCGGTCCGTCGGCTGGCGCGTCACGACACGGCGTGGAGACCCGAGATTCTGCGGCCCCAGGTCGTGGTCGGCGGATGGCACGAGACGACGCTAACCCGCGTCGCGGGGAATCCGCGAAGCCGCGCGCCGGTCGCGGGTAAGCCGAGCCTGGGCTTGCTTGCGGAATACGGGCGCGCGAGTAGCGTTGTAGCCGCGTGCGGGGCGCTTTCCCCGTGCAGGACCCCCGAACCGGAGGCGATCGAGATGACCAAGACCGAGACCACGCAGGCCACCGCTGCCGACCCCACTGCCGCCGCCGGCGCGGCGCAGTTCCTCACCCCCGTCGTCCTCGGGCTCCAGGCGCTCGCCGTGAACGGCAAGCAGGCCCACTGGAACGTGCGTGGCGCGAACTTCATCGCGATCCACGAGTTGCTCGACACG
>JAUHVN010000076.1 GCA_030425055.1 Actinomycetes bacterium
TTGATCGCGTCCGGATTGGCGGCCTGCGCGAACGTCACGTAAACTCTTCCGCGGTGACGTGTCCGAGCGGCCGAAGGTGCAACTCTCGAAAAGTTGTGTAGGGTAACCCCCTACCGTGGGTTCAAATCCCACCGTCACCGCCAAAAATACCTGATCAGGGGCACTTTCTGAATTCCGTTCAACGAAATGGGAAAGAGTCCGTTATCGGTCGGGCCTCACGATGCCCGAACAGCCGCGGATTTCCGGCTCTCCTGACGCTTCCGAGGGTGTTCGGCCGCGCGTCGTGACCGAGGTCGAGTTGACCGATGAGGGGTGTCCGAATCCGCCACCCGCAGCGATGAGGAGATCGACGGTGCCATCTACTCCGCCGACGATCTGATCATCACCGGCACGGGAGCACTGACCGTCACCGCCGAGTTCGCCGACGGGATCGTCGGCAAGGACGACCTGGCGATCGAGTCGGGCACGATCACCGTGACCAGCGCCGACGACGGGCATCCGCGACAAGGACTCGCTGACCATCAGCGGCGGCACGATCACGATCGACGCGGCCGGCGACGGCATCAAGTCCAGCGACACCGATGCATTCGACAGCAAAGGCGACCTCACCATCGCCGGCGGCACGATCGATGTCACCGCGCAGTCCGCATTCGACTTCGACGGAACGGGCACCCTCACCGGCGGCACCGTCATCGTCAACGGCGCGCAGATCACCACCCTCACCAACCAGATGATGGGCGGCGGCGATCGGCCCTGACGGCACGCACCCTCGGACTCCGATCGGGTGAGTTCGGCGAAGACCTCCGCGCAGGATGCTGCCGGAGGTCTTCGCCATCGCGATACTCCCGAAGCGCGCTGGGCGAGGGCGTCTGGTACCGCGGCGGCCACGATTGCGGGAGAGGCGTCTGCGGCCGATAGCGTCGTGCAGGTGTGCATGCCGTCGAGGTGTGCTCATACATCTGGAACGGAGAACCACGCGTGCCCGAATTGCATCCCAAACTCTCACCGGTGTTCGACGAGGTCGTCGCGAGGAATCCTGGGGAAGCGGAATTCCATCAAGCGGCGCGGGAGGTGCTCGAAAGCCTCGGCCCTGTCGTGTCCAAGCATCCCGAGTACGCGGACGCCGAAGTCATCCGACGCTTGTGCGAACCGGAACGGCAGGTGATCTTCCGCGTCCCGTGGACAGACGATGCCGGTCGGGTGCAGCTCAACCGTGGGTTCCGGGTCGAGTTCAACTCCGCGTTGGGCCCGTACAAGGGCGGATTGCGGTTTCATCCGTCGGTGTACCTGGGGATCGTGAAGTTCCTCGGGTTCGAGCAGATCTTCAAGAACTCGCTGACCGGGCTGCCCATCGGCGGTGGCAAGGGAGGTTCGGACTTCGACCCCAAGGGCCGATCCGCGGGTGAGGTCATGCGCTTCTGTCAGTCCTTCATGACCGAGCTCTACCGGCACATCGGAGAGCACACCGATGTGCCCGCGGGTGACACGGGTGTCGGTCAGCGTGAGATCGGCTACCTGTTCGGTCAGTACAAGCGCATCACCAACCGATACGAGTCGGGAACCTTCACCGGCAAGGGACTGAGTTGGGGCGGGTCGCGCGTGCGTACCGAGGCCACAGGGTATGGGCTCGTGTTCTTCGCCGAGCGTGTGCTCGCGGCGTCGGGTGAATCGCTGGAGGGCCGGAGCGTCGTCGTATCGGGCTCGGGCAACGTCGCGATCCATGCGATCGAGAAAGTCCAGCAGCTCGGCGGCCGTGTGGTCGCCTGCTCGGACTCCGACGGAGTCGTCGTCGACGAGACCGGCATCGACGTCGAGTTGCTCAAGACCGTGAAGAACGGGCACCGTGGCCGCATCGTCGACTATGCGGAGGCGCGCGGAGCGCGATACGTACGCGGTGGGGATGTCTGGACGGTGCCCTGCGAGATCGCCCTGCCGTGCGCCACCCAGAATGAGCTCCGCACGGAGGGTGCGGCCTCTCTGGTCCGCAACGGATGCGTCCTGGTGGCGGAGGGTGCCAACATGCCGACGAGCCCCGACGCGATCCGCTTGTTGCGCGACAACGGCGTTGCGTTCGCGCCCGGCAAGGCTGCCAACGCCGGCGGTGTGGCGACCAGCGCGCTCGAGATGCAGCAGAATGCATCGCGCGACTCGTGGGGGTTCGAACACACGGAGGAGCGGCTGGCTGAGATCATGGCGTCGATCCACGATCGATGCTTGGCGACCGCGGACGAATACGGTTCTCCGGGCGATTACGTCGCCGGGGCCAACATCGCGGGGTTCACCAAGGTCGCCGATGCGATGCTCGCCCTCGGGGTGATCTGACGCGGGGGCGCCACGGGCTCCTCGGGCGAGGAGCCCGTTGCGTTCGTCAGCCGGACGCGCCCTTGCGTGGCTTGATGAACGCCCGTGACTGCTGGCTCGCGCGCTTCTCGGCCCGCTTCTCCTTCAGCGTCGATTGAGCGACCTTCTTGCCGTCGCGCGCTCGCGGTGATCTGCCTGACATGGTGACTCGCTTCCCCTCAGTGGCTGGCGGTTGAATCCATGACCATAGCCGTCTTCCACGGAAAGTCAACTCGCTGCCTGCAGACGGTGGAAATATCCGCTGACTTGCCTTTTTCTGGAACGGGGCTATGGTGACTTGCACTTGAGGAGCACACCATGATCATCGACACCACCGAGCCCGGGCCCGTGGCCGGGGCGCAGCGCGAGCTCGAACCTTCGGCCCTGCCGGCCCGGAGTGCCGCAGCGGCACACGTCAGCCGCCTGCCGGCGCGGATGCTCATGCGAGCGAACGGGCTGTTGCGCCCTCGTGCGAGAACCGGGGATCGGCATCGCCGGCTCGTCGACCGCCGGTCCGAGTTCCCCGGCTCCGCTGCCGCGGATGGCGCCCGCGATGCCGTGCCGGCGAACACCTTCCGCGGTGCCACCGCCCGCTTCGTTGCGTGGGGTTGAGCTGGGCCGTCATGCCGGCAGGGCATCCGCGTCGACCCGCGTCGTCGGCCGGCTGATGTCCGCGTCGTCCCCCGGCGTATGTCCGTGCCGTCCCGCAGAATAGGTGTGTGCCCGCCGTCGCCCAGGTCCTCGAGCTCGCCCAGCTCGCCGAGCGTGATTCCGCGTGGAAGCTCCTTCGGGCCGACAGCGCGCCGGTGGTCGCGGGTCTCCTCGGCGTTCACCTCGGCGGAGACGAACGGCGGATCGACGCCGAGGAGCTGTACGAGCGGATCGACGCCGACCTCGAGCGGCTTCGCGCGCAGGGTCTCGCATTGCCGCTCACCGCGAAGGGATACTGCGCAGATTGGCGGTCGGCCGGCTTCCTGGTGCGGCGGCCGTCGACCGAGGCTCGCGGCGAGACGCTCGAGCTCTCGCCCGACGCGATCGCCGGTGTCCGGTTCCTCCAGGGTCGTGCCGCACCGCGGTCGAGCGTGACCGAGTCCCGGCTCGCGAGCCTTGCGGCGCAGGTGCGGCGCCTCGCGATCGACACCGATCCGGATGTGTCCGCGCGCATCGCGCTGCTCGAGGAGGAGATCGAGGGGATCGAGCGGCGGATCGAGGTCCTGCGATCGGGCGACGAGACCGCGATCGACGAGGACCGGGCGATCGAACGCGTTCGCGACGTGCTGGCGCAGGCCGCGGATGTGCCGGACGACTTCGCGCGGGTGCGCGCGGAGTTCGAGGCGCTGAACGCGTCGCTGCGGGCGAAGATCGTCGAGTCCGACGTCTCGCAGTCGGCGGTCGTCGACGAGGTTTTCCGCGGGATCGACCACATCTCCGACTCGGATGCCGGCCGCAGTTTCGCGGCGTTCGCGCAGTTGGTGCTCGATCCGGCGCTCGGCGCCGCGTTCGAGGCCGACATCCGCCGCATCCTCGATCGCGGGTTCGCGCGCGATCTCACTCCCGACGAGCGGCGCGCGCTGCGCTCGTTCCTGGCGACGCTCAAGGGGCGCAGCGCCGAGATCCACGACGTCATCACGCTGTTCGCCCGGGCGCTGCGCCGGTATGTGCAGTCGCAGGACTACCAGCGCGACCGGGTGCTGCGCGCGCTGCTGCGCGAGGCTCAGCACGCGGGGGTGGCGGCCGCGGCCCACACACGCCCGTGGCATCCCACCTCTCTCACGCTGGATCTGTCCGCCGTTGCGCTGTCGAGCGTCGGTGCCGTCGATCTCCACGATCCCGCCGAGTTCGCCGCGACCGACGAGGTCGTCACGCAGACGGCATCGGTGGCGAGTCTGGAAGATCTGCGCAAGATCGCTCGCGAGACCGAGATCGACTTCGATGAGCTCACGCGCAACGTCAACGACGTGCTCGCCGAGGCGCCGTCGTGCACTGTCGCGGACGTCCTCGCCCGGTACCCCGCGACGCAGGGCGTCGGCAGTGTGATCGGGCTGCTGTCGATCGCCGCCGAGCAGGGCACCGTGGACGACGAGCCGGAGGCGCTCTCGTGGCGGGGCACCGACGGCGTCGCTCGCGCGGCACTCGTCGCCTCGCACCGATTCACGGGAGCGGTGACATGACCGAACCGACGACAGCGGATGCCGCGGCCGAGGAGGCCGCCGGCCTCTGGCGGGGCGATGCGGGCGAGCTTCCGGATCGCACGCGACGGGTGCTGCTGCGCCTGGTACGCGGTCCCTACCTCTCCGGCGCCCGGGAGGCGCAGCTGTGGGCCGTCCTGCTCACCGATGAAGGGGTCCTCCGTTCCCGACTCGCCGACCTGTTCCTCGAACTGGTCATCGATCGCGACAACGAGTTCGCGTTCGTCCGCAACGCGCCCTCCGACGACGCTCCGAAGGCGGTGCGCTCCGAGGCACTGACCTTCCTCGACACCGCGATGCTGCTGGTGCTGCGCCAGACGCTGTTGAGCGAGGAGGGCCGCGGCCGTGTGATCGTCGGGCAGGCCGAAATCTTCGAGCAACTCGCCGTGTTCCGCACCCCCGACCGGGACGAGAAGGACTTCGCCAGCCGGGTCAACTCGTCGTGGAACAAGATGCAGAACAAGCTCCGCGTGCTGCACGCCGTCGGCGACGACCGTGCGGAGATATCGCCGGTGCTCCGCTTGCTCGTCGACGCCGACCAGATCCGCGCGATCACCGCCGAGTACCAGCGGATCGCCCGCCAGGGCGAGGGCGACATCGCCGCCTCATCGACGGATGCCGAGGACCAGAACGCATGACCATGCTGAGCTTCCCCTCCGACGAGCCCGACGTCGATCCGGCCCAGCCCGGCCAATGGCGCCTCACTCAGATCGAGCTCGTCAACTGGGGAACGTTCTCCGGTCACGTCGCCGTCGACGTCGCACGCACGGGCCACCTGTTCACCGGCGCATCTGGATCGGGAAAGTCGTCGCTGCTCGACGCGATCGCAGCCGTGCTCACCCCCGACCGGTGGCTGCGTCTGAACGCGGCGGCACAAGACGGCACATCGCGGCAGAGCGACCGGACCACGATGAGCTACGTGCGCGGAGCCTGGAGCAAGGAAGCGGGCGAGAACGCCGATCGGGCCACCACGACCTACCTCCGCCCGAAGGCCACGTGGAGCGGCATCCTGCTGCGCTACGAGAACCTTCGTGACGAGCCGGTCGTGCTGCTGCGCGTGTTCCACGCACCCGGCACGCGCACCGAGCCGACGGCGGTGAAGGATGCTCGGGTCTTCGCCCGCGGGCGCATCGAGCTTCTCGACATGAAGCCGCACGTCGAGGGCGGCATCGACGCGCGGCGCATGGCGAAGGCCTTCCCCGATGCGCTCATCACGACGGGCGGGCGCCACGCCCGATTCCATGAGCGGCTGCGCAGGCAGTTCGGCTTCCGCAGTGATGCGACCCTGCAGCTTCTCCACAAGACGCAGTCGGCGAAGAACCTCGGCACCCTCGACGCACTGTTCCGCGGATTCATGCTCGATCAGCCGGGTACCTTCTCCCGCGCCGAGACGGCGGTCGAGCAGTTCACCGAGCTCGACGCCGCACACACCCATGTGGTCGACCTGCGCAGGCAGGCTGAGGCGCTGCGCAAGGTCGATGAGGCGATCACCGCGTTCGACCGGGCCGGCTCCGAGATGGCGGCGATCTCCGATCTGCACGACGCGGTAGAGCCGTTCACCTCGGAGCTCAAGCTGCGGCTCGCGCGCGAGGCGGAAGGCCCTGCGCGCGCGGCCCTGGCGCGCGCCGAGAGCGCTCTGAGCGATGCCGCGCGGGAGCAACAGCTGTCGGCCGAGGCGCTGGAGAGCGCGAGAGCGCGGGTGCGAGACGAGGGCGGGGCGCGTGTCGAGCTTCTGCAGGAGCGGATCGACCGGGCCGAGCGTGACGAGAGGATCGTGGAGCAGGACCGTGCCCAGCTCGCCGCGGAGCTGGCGCGCATCGGCGCACCGGTGCCCGAAGATGCGGCACAGTTCGCGGAGCTGCTCGCCGCTGCCGTCGCCGAGGCGGCGCGGGACATCCCTGTCGTACCGTACGAGGTGCGCGACGCCGCAAGTCAGACGCGCAAGGCGCTGGACGATATCACGAAGCAGATCCAGTCCCTGCGGGATCACCGGAGCAACCTCGACGAGCGACTTCTGAGTGCGCGGACCTTTCTCGCGACCTCGGTCGGTGTGCCTGAGTCGGCGTTCCCGTTCGCCGCCGATCTGATCTCGGTCGCCGAGCAGCACTCCGCGTGGCGCGGAGCAGCAGAGCGCGTGCTCGCGCCCTTCGCGACGACTCTTCTCGTGCGCGATGAGCACCTCGCCGCGGCCCGTAGTGCGGCCGAGTCCCGATCGCTCGGCGTCCGGCTGGTCATCGATGCGGTTCCGCACTCCGTCGACGAGCCGCGTCGACCCAAGGCCGCGCGCTCCCTCGTGCATCGCCTCGTGGTGGAAGACGGGCCGTTCGCTGCATACGTGCGCAGGCGCCTGGCCACCGAGTTCGACTACGCGTGCGTCTCGCATCCCGACGAACTCGACGACGTCGATCGCGGCGTCACGATCGGCGGTCTCGTCAAGCGCAACGCGCGCAGGTACGAGAAGGACGACCGCCACGACGTGGGCGACGCGACGCGGTGGATCCTCGGCGGCGACACCGAAGCGCGCCTCGACGCGCTGCTCGAGCGGCGTCGCGCGGCGGTGGCGGCGATGGAGGAGGCGGCCGCGAGGGATGCCGACGCGGACTCGGCCCGTCGCGACGCGGAGACGCGGCGCGACGTCTTCGCGCGGGTCTCGACCTACACGTGGGATCGGGTGGATGCCGCATCCGCCGCAGCGGTGACGACGGCCCGGATCGACGAGCTACGGCTGCTCACCGGCGAGTCGGGAACCCTCCGCGACGCGCAGGATGCCGCCGAGCGCGCGACGCAGCGGCATACCGACGCCGAGACGCAGCATCGGCACGCACTCGGACGCCACGCGGTCGCGGACGAGCACGTCCGGGCGGTCGCACTGCAGATCGCCGACCTGCAGTCCGGCCCGAGGGTCCCCGTCGACGCGCAGATCGCCGAGGCCCTCGACGGCCGGTTCCGTGCCGAGCGGCGCTCGGTGACCCTGGAGACGGTCGACGAGGTCGCACGAAGAGTGCAGTCGGCCCTGTCCAAGGAGAAGGATGCCGCGGCGGGACGCGCCGCCGACGCGGGAGAGCGCTTCGCGGGCCGTGCAGCGGAGTTCCGGCTCGGCTGGCCCGCGGCATCCGCTGAGCTCACCGCCGAGATCGGCGACCGCTACGCCTACCGGGAGCTTCGAGAGGGCATCCTCGCACGGGGTCTACCCGAGAAGGAGGCGGAGTTCCGCACGCTGCTGCGAGAACGATCGCAGGACGTCGTCGCCCATCTGCTCAGCGATCTCCGCGACGCTCCAGGGCTCATCCGGGAGCGGATCCTCCCCGTCAACGCGTCGCTGGGAAGGTCTGCGTTCGAGGGGAAAGACAGGTTCCTCGAGATCGATGTGAAGACGACGCGGACTCCCGAGGTCGACGAGTTCCTCACCGACCTGCGACGGATCGTCGAAGGAAACTGGGCCGACGAATCGGCCACCGGCGCCGAGCAGCGCTTCGCCGTGCTGCAGCGCGTGATCGGTCGGCTCGGGTCCAAGGACCGCGTCGACACGGACTGGCGCTCCCGAGTGCTCGACACGAGGCTCCACGTGAGCTTCCTCGCGCGTGAGAAGGATGCCGCCGGCCGCGTTGTGCGCGTTTACGACTCCGCCGAGGGCCTGTCGGGCGGGCAACGGCAGAAGCTCGTCATCTTCTGCCTCGCCGCGGCGCTGCGATACCAGCTCACCGAGGAGGAGGACGAGGTCCCGCGGTTCGGGTCGATCGTGCTCGACGAGGCGTTCGACAAGGCGGACAGCCGGTACACGCGCAACGCGATGGAGGTGTTCCGCGAGTTCGGGTTCCACATGATCCTCGCGACACCGCAGAAGCTGCTGCAGACGCTCGAACCCTACGTGGGCGCGATCACGTCGGTGTCGAACCCCCACCGCAACGCGTCGCTGTTGGCGAACGTCGTCTTCTCCGTCGATGAGGCATCGCCCGCGGCAGCACCGCATGCGGAGTCGCGGGCGTGACCACCCGCGTCACCCCGGCCGATCTGCGCGCTCGGGCGAAGAGACTCTTCGACCGTGACGCCCGCACGTGGGCGGCGGCGGGGCAGTCGGATGTCGTGCTCGATGCTCCGCTGCATCCGCCGACCGAGCGCGAGGCGCTCGCTGACCTCGAGGGTGTTCGATCGTGGGTCGACTCCTGGCGCCGGGTCGCCGCCGAGCCGGGAATCGAGGTCGAGTGGAGCGTCCGCACCTGGTCACGCGTCGGATCGCAGGAGGTTCCCGTTCGCGCCGTCGTGCGCGGTCCGGATGCCGTCGCCCGCGCTGCCGACGACGCGACGGCCTGGCGCCTCCTCGTCGAGCGCCTCGGCGAGCTGCGTGGACTGGTCGGCTCCGACACCGCGGTGCTCCGCTCGCATGCTCGCACGATCGTCGACCTCGAGAGCGCCGACTTCGATCGGCTCATGGCGGTGCTGACGTGGCTGCGCGAGAACCCCGAGTCGGGTCGCCTGATCCGTGAACTGCCGATCCGCGGCATCCACACCAAGTGGATCGAGTCCCGCCGGGGTCTTGTGGCGGCACTGCATCGAGCGGGTACCGGCGCCTCCGGCCTGGGCCTGCGCGAGCCGTCGCCCCTCGTCCGCGTCCGCGTCCTCGACCCGGCCCTTGCCTTCCAGGGCCTCACCGACGTCTCCGCGCCGGCTGCCGACCTGGCGGCGATGCCCATCCGCCCCGAGCGCGTGTTCGTCTTCGAGAACCTCGCCACGGTGCTCGCCATGCCGAAGGCGCCTCGGGCCGTCGCCGTGCACGGCGGCGGACACCGCGTCGATCTCGTCGCTCTCCTGCCCTGGGCGCAGACCGTCACGTACTGGGGTGATCTCGACTCGCACGGCTTCGCCATCCTCAACCGGCTGCGAGCCAGAGGTGTGGATGCCACGTCGGCGCTGATGGATGCGGGCACCCTGTTCGACCACCGCGATCTGTGGGGGATCGATCCGGATCCGAATGTCGGTGTGTTCGAGCGCCTCACACCGGCGGAGCGGGCGGCACTGCAGTCGCTGAGCGCCGAGGGGAACGTCCGCCTCGAGCAGGAGCGCATCCCGTGGAGCTACGCCCTTGCGCGGCTCGGACTGCACGCCGCGACGATCTGTTGAAGCGCGTACGTTACCCACAGCGGCGACCTTCGCAGCGGCGATGCCGCTCGAACCCGCGCCGATGATGCGGGTCTTCGGGAGGGAGTCGTCGACGGGAATGGGAACGGCGTCGGTAGGGGTGTCCGACGAGCTGGAGTTTCAGCGCCGCGAGGCGTATCGGCAGTTCGGGGGCGCCATCGACGCGGCGCTGGCCACCATGGCCGAGCTGGGACTCGCGCACACCGCGCCGGGCGGGATGGCAAGCATCATCTGGGTCGGAGGCATCACGGAAGCACTCGTACAGCGCTTGCAGACTACCGGCACGAGTGTTCAATGCGATCTCGCTCGACGACCCGCGCGAGATCCTGTCGGTCGGCTTCGTCGATATCGCCGCCGGCGACCTCGCGGCTGCCACTGCGAACGTGAGCGACCAGGAGGCCGTCCGGCACTCCCGCATCGACGAGGTGATCGAGAGCACAATCCTGCACGGCTACTACGACCTGCGCAGCGAGCACGATTTCAGCTCGGATCTTCGGTGTCCCCAAGAGGCATCCAGCTCGACGCCGACGTTCGTCGCACCGGTCAGTTCGATGAGCTTGTGGACGTCGGCCGAGTTGAAGATGAGGTTCTGCGGGTGCAGTTCGAATGCCACCGGCGCCACCGGGAGCGAGCGCATCTACGACGGCTGGCCGGATGTCGCTCTCGACCTCATCGAGGCCCGCACGTTCGACGGCCGCAGTCAGCTGCTCGACTATCGGCCGCGGCTGCTGGACGCACCGCTTCCCGCGGGCCCCGG
>JAUHVN010000077.1 GCA_030425055.1 Actinomycetes bacterium
AGAAGGTGTTCGGGTTGGCCTCGACGACCTGCTCGACCGGCTTGCTCGCGAACGAACTGAGCCCCATGATCGTGCCGCGGGCGTTCGCGGCGCGCGCCACCGCCACCTCACCGTCGGGATCGATCGCCTGCACTCCGGTCGGCGAGATCAGCACGGGCAGCGAGATCGGGATGCCGAGAACGGTCGTCGACAGGTCGCGCGGCGACTGGTGACCGGCCACGTGCGGAGCGAACTCGAGTTCGGCGAACGCGTCTGTGTTGTCGCGCGGGGTCGCACCCCGCTCCGAACCCGCCACGAGTGCGGCATACACCGATGGGGGCAGCCGCTTCTTCGCGCGCCGCTGCGCCTCCAGCACCGATTCGAACCACGGGTTCTGCCGCCACGGCCACCAGCTCATCGCGTTTTCATTCCTTCCTGCACCGCGATCGGTGCCTTCCTCGTACCAGCGGGCTCAGCGGCCCGCGAAGATCTCACTGACGGCCGGCGCGACATCGCGATAGCCGTGGATGACGCGACACACGCCGCGCCCGCGCGCCGCGAGCTCGCGCCCCAGCGCCACATCCTTCTCGCCCGTCGCATCGAGCATCACGTCGAGTCGTGGCAGCCGCGCCGCCAGTGGGCGCGGATCGGGGCCGGCGTTGTGCACGCAGTCCGACAGCAGCACGACTCGGGCGTCGCGTGCGGGCACCCTCTCGAGCTGACGCTGGGCGATCTCGAGCGGGAACGCCACGTTGGTCAGCCCTCGCGCCGGAATGCGCAGGATGCTGTCGAGCAGCTCCATCGGCCGCACGGCGTCGCCGAGCTTCAGCAGCAGCGCGGCATCCGACCAGAAGGCCACTACGCCGAGGGCGTCGCGGCTCAGCTCGGACGACACCGCACCCACCGTCGCCGCCGCGGTCTTGATGCGCTCGCCGCGCATCGAGCCCGACACATCGACCAACAGCACCACCGAGCGCGTCGTGCGCATGCGTTCGCGCACGACGATGTCCTCGTCGTCGGGCACCGGATGCTCGGCCAGCACCTCGATCGTGCGGTCGAGGTCGATCTCGTCGGACGTGCCGCGATAGGGCGTGCTCACCAGCTCGCCGATGCCGCGTCGGGTCGTCACATCCCGTCGCGCACGGCGCACCGACAGCCGCGAGGCGATCTGCCGGGCCACCGCGTGCACTCGCGGGTCGACGGTCGACGTCTCGTCGGGCGCCGCGACCAGCGACCCCTGCTCGTCCGTCTCGCCGGGTGCCGTCGAGCCGGGCTTCGACGGGCCCTGACCCGGGCGTCCGCCGCGCGCCGTCAGTACCGGGCCGCCACCGGTTCCCGTCGCGTCGAAGACCGTCGGCTTCTCGTCGAGCTGCTTGGGCGTGCGCGACAGCGGGGTGCCCCGCGTGCGCGACGACGTCCTCCGCTTGCCCGAGCTCAGCGGCGAGTCCGCCGCGACCTCTCTTCATCCGGGTGCCGCCTTGTGCGGCTCGAGGATGAAGCGGTCCTCCCAGATCTCGCGCAGGACGGCCTCGGGGGTGGTCTCGGCGGCTTCGTCGAGGTGGATGCGGCCTGACAGGGCGACGATCATCGCGTCGTGGAACAGTTCGGGGTACGCCTCGTCATCCGGATCGTCGAGGTCGCGCAGGGTGGCGAGGCGCAGCGCGACGAGCGTCGCATCGATCGCGCCCCGCACGCTCGAGCCCTGCCGGATGTCGGGGTGCTCGCGGGTCGCGCGCGTGACAGCGACGGCATCCGCCACTGCCCGCTCGGCAAGGCGACCGGTGGCCTCGGTGCGCAGCGCGACGATGCGCTCCTCCTCGTCGGCCGACTGGTAGTCGACCGACAGGCGGTTGAGGCGGTCGTGCACGCTCGTCGACAGCCGGGTGGTGCCGACGTTGTCGTAGGGGTTCATCGATGCGATGACCCGGAACGTCGGCAGCGCCTCGATGCGGCCCACGCGCGGCACGGTGATCGAACGATCCGCCATCGCGGTGAGCAGCGTGTTGAGGGTGTCTTCGGGCGCGCGGTTGAACTCCTCGATGTAGAGGAACCCGCCGCGCTGCATCGCTTCGAGCAGCGGCCCGGGCACGAAGTTCTCGGGCGAGTAGTCCTCGCGCAGCACGCGCGCGGGATTGTGGTGCCCGACGAGCTTGGCCGGCGTCAGATCGGCGTTGCCCTCGACGAACATGAGCGGGATGCCCCACTCCTCGGTGATCGCCCGCAGGAGCGTCGTCTTCGACGTTCCGGGCGGGCCCTCCAGCACGATGTCACGCCCCGCCGCGACGGCGGCGAGTGTGAGTTCGAGCTCGCGCTCGCGACCCACGACCTTGGACCCGATCCGATCACGGCTCGCGGCGAGGTCGCTCGAGCCGTCGACGGCGGTGCGTGTCATCGTCATCCTTCCGATCCTGCTTCTACTTGACGGCCGCGCCGGCGTCGATGGGCAGCGGCACGCCAGTGACGTACCGCGCCTCGTCCGAGGCCAGCCACAGCACGGCGTTCGAGATGTCGACGGCTTCCACCCACGGGATGGGCAGAGCGTTGATGCCCATCGCCGCCTCCTTGAAGTCGTCGACGCCGGGATGCTCGAGGTCGGGCCGGAACAGCGTGTACGTCGCCTCGTTGTTCACCATCGGGGTGTCGACCACTGTCGGGTGGACGCTGTTCACTCGGATCATGTCCGGCGCCAGCTCGAGCGCGAGGGTGCGCATGAGACCGACCACGCCGTGCTTCGCCGAGACGTAGTGGGCGAGGTTCGGGAACGCGAACAGACCGGCATCCGAGCTTGTCAGCACGATCGAGCCGCCTCCGGATGCCTTGAGGTGCGGGATCGCGGCCTTGCAGGTGCGCCAGACCCCGTTCAGGTTGACGTCGATCATGTCGACCCAGATGTCCTCGGACAGATCCTGCGCGGGGGCCATCGTGGTCGAGATACCTGCGTTGGCGGCGACGATGTCGAGGCGGCCGAGCTGGGCCACTCCGTCGTCGACCACCTTCTTGAGCGCGTCGAAGTCGCGCACGTCGGCCTTGGCCGCCACGATACGGCGGTCGAGTGCTTCGACCTGCGCGACTGTCTCGGCGAGATCCTCCTCGGTCGCCGCGTCGTACGGCGCCCCGGCGATCGGCTCGAGCACGTCGATCGCGATGATGTCGGCGCCCTCCTGTGCCAGCCGGATGGCGTGCGAGCGTCCCTGCCCGCGCGCGGCTCCGGTGATGAAGGCGACCTTTCCTTCTACTCGTCCCATGATTCTCCTCTTCTCCTTGTTCTCACTTGATGACGGCGCCGGCGTCGACCGGCAGCGGGACGCCGGTGATGTACCGCGCCTCGTCGGATGCCAGGAACAGCAGCGCGTTCGAGATGTCCACGGGCTCGACCCACGGGATCGGCAGTGCGTTCATCGCCATCGACGCCTCGGCGAAGTCCTCGAGGGTCGGGTTCTCCTTGTCGGGGCGGAACAGGCGCATGATCGTCTCGTTCATGATCATCGGCGTGTCCACCTGCGTGGGATGGATGCTGTTGACCCGGATCATGTGCGGCGCCAGCTCGAGCGCGAGGGTGCGCATGAGACCGACCACGCCGTGCTTGGCGGCGACGTACGACGAAGCGTGAGAGTACGCCTGCAGCCCGGCCGCCGAACTCGTCAGCACGATCGAACCGCCGTTGCCGGCCTCGATCATGTGAGGGATCGCCGCCTTGGCGGTGCGCCACACCCCGATGAGGTTGACGTTCTGCATGTCGACGAAGTCGTCTTCGCTGGTGTCCTGCGATGCCGAGGGCAGCATCGCGATCCCGGCGTTGGCCGAGACGATGTCGAGCCGACCGAACTGTGCGATGCCTTCCGCGACCACGGCGTCCAGTTGCTCCTGGCTGCGCACGTCGGCCTTCTTGGCGATGATGCGCCGGTCGAGTGCTTCGACCTGCGCGACCGTCTCGGCCAGGTCCTCCTCCGTTGCGCCGACGACCGGCGTGTTCGGCTGAGGCTCGAGCGCGTCGATCGCGATGATGTCGGCGCCCTCCTGTGCGAGGCGGATGGCGTGCGAGCGTCCCTGCCCGCGCGCGGCTCCGGTGATGAAGGCGACCTTGCCTTCGACCCTTCCCATGTCATGTCTCCTTTCGAAAGACGGTTGTCGGGGTGTGTTCAGTACTGGGTGTTGCCGGCGTCGACGGTCATCGACAGTGCGGTGACGTAGCGCGCCTCGTCGCTGGCGAGGAACAGCACGGCGTTCGACTGGTCGCGCGGCTGCGTGACCTGGATCGGCAGCATGTTCGCCATCATCCCGCCGAGCGCAGGGTTCTTCTCGAGCAGGGGCGGGAACGCCTCGCCCATCTCGCCCATGGCCGTCTCGACTCCCGTCGGATGCAGCGTATTGACGCGGATGCTGTGCTGGGCGAGTTCGGCGGCGAAGGCCTTGCCGAGCCCGTTGACGCCCCACTTCGACGCGACGTACGGCGTGAGGAAGGGGAGGCCCTTCAGGCCGGCTGCCGAGCTCGTGAGGATGATCGAGCCGCCCCCTGACGCAATAAGGTGCGGAGCCGTCAGCTGCACGGTGTTGAAGACGCCCGTGAGGTTGGTCGAGATGGTCTCGTTCCAGATCTCGGGGGTCACGTCCTCCCACCCGGCGATGATGCAGATGCCGGCGTTGCCGACGACGATGTCGAGCTTGCCGAGCTCGGCGACACCCTCGTCGATCACGGCCTTGAACGCATCCCGGTCGCGCACGTCGGCCTTGCGCGCGACGATGCGGCGGTCGAGGGCCTCGACCTGGCGGACGGTCTCAGCCAGATCCTCCTCGGTCGCCGACGAGTACTGCAGACCCGGGATGGGTTCGCAGATGTCGACGGCGATGATGTCGGCGCCCTCCTCGGCCAGCCGCAGCGCGTGGCTGCGACCCTGACCCCGTGCTGCGCCGGTGACCAGCGCGACCTTTCCTTCGACTCTGCCTGCCATGGCGATCTCCTTTCGGGTTCGAAAGCGCACAAGACCACCGCGACCGCGGCGCGATCGTCGGATTGACAGTGATCTCAGGCGTCAGTGGGAGCGGATGCCTCCCCGTGCAGCTCCGCCCTCGTGGGCGGTCTTGTTCACGTTCGTGGGGTCGAACCCGGCGAGGGGGCTTTCGGCGCAGGCGCTGACAGGGGGTCGGGTGATGTCGTCTCGCCGGCCGATGCTGACCCGGACGGGTCGCGGTCGGGGTGGGGTGGTGCGGTGGGAGTGGTCGCCGGACGGGGTTTGCGGGGTGAGCTTGTCCTTGTCCTTCAGCATCTCTTCGCCGAAGCCGCGGACGCATTCGGGGTCGGGTCCGTCCAGGGGCAGGCCGGTGAAGAACTTCGCGGCCATGCATCCGCCCTTGCAGGTGTCGAAGAACTGGCAGGACGAGCAGGCCCCGCCGGACTGCGGGGAACGCAGTTTCTGGAACAGCCCCGACTCGCGCCAGACGTGCGCGAAGCCGTGGTCGCGGATGTTGCCGGCGAGGAACTCGTCGTGGATCGCGAACGGGCACGCGTACACGTCGCCGATGGGGTCGATGAGACACACGACCCGGCCGGCGCCGCAGAGGTTGAGGCCGGGAAGGGCTTGTCCGTAGGCGGAGAGGTGGAAGAACGAGTCCCCGGTGAGGACCTGGTCGCCGTGGGCGACGAGCCAGTCGTAGAGCTCGCGCTGCTGATCGGGCGTGGGGTGCAACTCGTCCCACACGTCCGCACCCCGCCCGGAGGGCCGCAGCCGGGTGAGCCGCAACTGGGCGCCGTACTGGTCGGCGAGGGCTTTGAACTGGTCGAGCTGGCCGATGTTGGTGCGGGTGCACACCACCGACAGTTTGAAGTTCTTCATCCCCGCGTCGTGCAGGTTCTGCATCGCACGGATGGCCATGTCGTAGGAGCGGCCGCCGCGGATCGCGTCGTTCACGTCCGCGGTCGCCCCGTCGAGACTGATCTGCACATCCACGTAGTCGTTCGCGGCGAGCTTAGTCGCGATCTCGGGGGTGATCTTGACCCCGTTGGTGGAGAACTTCACCCCGACATGGTGGGCGGTGGCGTAGTCGAGGAGTTCCCAGAAGTCGGAGCGGACGGTGGGCTCGCCGCCGCCGATGTTCACGTAGAACACCTGCATCCGTTCGAGCTCGTCGATGATGCCCTTGCACTCCGCCGTCGACAGCTCCCGGGGGTCACGACGGCCCGAGGAGGACAGGCAGTGCACGCATGACAGGTTGCACGCGTACGTGAGCTCCCACGTCAGACAGATCGGGGCGTCCAGGCCCCGCTCGAAGTGGTCGACCAGCCTGCCCGGTCCCGGGGTGGGGGGTGCGTGCGTGATCAGGGTCATGCTGCACGCTCCTCGATCATCGTCGACACCGCCAAAGTGTCCAGCGCCCGCAGGTACTTGCCCCGATCCTCGACCGGAACCCCGGCCTGGTCGCACGCCGCCACCGCGGACGGCGCCTCATCGAGGTGCTCGACCACAGCCAGCAGCATCCGGTCCTTCAGGAACGACAGCTTCCGGGTGCCGAAGTGATACAGCAACGCACCGAACGGTTCAGGCCGCACCGACACCTGCGGGTTCAGCCGCCACGCGGCATCCACATCCACGGCTCAGTACACGCCACACATACCGTCGATCGAGACCTCCTCGACCAACTCATCCACCACCACCACCTCAGCAACAGCGCTCTCGGTGCTCTCGACGACCTCGGGGTTCATCAGCTGATCCTCCGTCCGGAATCCGACCACCTTGGCGAATCCCTCGTTGCGGCCGATACTAATGACACTCAGTGCCGAATGGAAGGGTGTCGGCGAATCCGCACCACGAGCGGCTCGATCGGTGACACGCTGTGGGAGGTGAAGACGCGATGACGGTGGATGCGACGACGCAGACGCCGGGGGACGAGCGCCCCCGGATCGGCCGCGCGCCCGCAACCACCCACGGCGAACTGAGCCACATCGCCCTCCAGCTCTTCCACGAGCACGGTTTCGAAGAGACGACCGTCGACGACATCGTGCGTGCCGCGGGCATCGGCCGTCGCACGTTCTTCCGCTACTACCGGTCGAAGAACGACCTGCCATGGGGCGACTTCGACCACCTGCTCGACCAGATGCGCGCCCACCTGGCCTCGCTGCCCGACGACCTGCCGCTGCGTGACGCGCTGCGCCTGGCGGTCGTCGAGTTCAACCGCTTCCCGGCCGATGAGATCTCGGTGCACCGGGAACGGATGCGGCTGCTGCTGAACGTGCCGAGCCTCATGGCGCACTCCACCCTGCGCTACACCGAGTGGCGGCAGGTCATCGCCGAGTTCGCCGCCGACCGGCTCGGCGATCGCGCCGATGACCTCGAGCCGCAGGCGATCGCGTGGGCGTGTCTGGGCCTGTCGCTCGCCGCGTACGAGCAGTGGCTCGCGCACGACGACGCCGATCTGCTGCCCCTCATCGATGAGGCCTTCCACCGGCTGAGCGCCACGTGGGGCGCGCCCCACGCATGACGCGCACCATCGTCGTCGGGGGCGGGGCGGCCGGCGCGGCGCTGGCCGCGCGCCTCAGCGACGACCCCGATCGCGAGGTCACGCTCATCGAAGCGGGCCCGGCCGACGGCGTGTACCCGCCCGACCTGCTCGACGCCTCCGGCATCCCGGGGGCGGTGACCGGGCATCCCGCCAACTGGGCGCACGAGGCGCACCTCGCCCCGGGCCGGCCCTACCGCGTGGCGCGCGGGAAGATCCTCGGCGGGTCGACCACGATCAACGGCGGGTACTTCGTGCGCGCGCGGCGAGGTGACCACGACGTGTGGGCGGATGCCGGGGGACCGCGGTGGTCGTACGACTCCTGCCTGCCGGTATGGCGGGCGATCGAGACCGATGTCGACTTCGGCGAGACCGCGCTGCACGGCGGTGCCGGACCGATGCCCGTGCAGCGCTACGGAGGCGGACCGCTCGCCTCGGCGTTCATCGCGGCGGCGGTCGCGCGAGGGCATGCGCTCGAGCCCGACAAGAACGGCGAGCAGCCGGCCGGAGTGGGGCCGGTGCCGTCGAACGTGCGAGGAGACGTGCGCGTCAACACCGGACTCGCGTACCTCGAGCCGGTGCGCAGTCGGCCCAACCTGACCATCGTGGGGTCGACGACGGTGGGTCGCATCCGCTGGAACGGCACGCGCGCGGTGGGCGTCGAGACGGATGCCGGCGAGCTCGACGCCGACGAGGTCGTGCTGTGCGCGGGCGCGATCGGCTCGGCCCGCATCCTGCTCTCGTCGGGTGTCGGCCCGCAGGGGCCGCTGTCTGCTCTCGGTGTGCCGGTGCGGTCCGACCTTCCCGTCGGCGCGGCCTTCGCCGACCACCCCGACATCGCCGTCGCCTGGCGACCGCGCGGGGTGATCCCCGACTCCGCCGACGCGTTCCCCTTCCCCGTCGCGCTGCACTGGGATGCCGCCGGCCGCGAGGGCACGGACGGCGACCTCGAACTGCTGCTCGCGGCACGCCCGCTCGAGCAGCTGCTGAACGGCTCCGCCGATCCCGACGCCGACCTGCAGGTGATCCTCGGCCTGCAGGCGCCGACCGGTCGCGGCGAGCTGACGCTGCAGTCGGCCGATCCGGCCGCGCCGCCGCGCATCGACTACCGCTACCTCGACGAGGCCTCCGATCGCGATCGGCTGCGCGCCGGCATCCGTGAGACCGCCGCACTGCTGCGGACGCGGGAGTTCGGTGTGCTGTGCGCGGGCCTCAGCGACCTCGGCGAGGCCGAGCTCGACGACGACCGCGCCCTCGACGACTGGATGGCCGCGCGCTTGGGCACCGCGATCCACATGTGCGCGACGGCTCCGATGGGTGTCGTCGTCGACGGTGCCGGACGGGTCAACGGAGTCGACGGTCTGCGCGTCGCCGACACGTCGATCCTGCCGACCGTGCCGTCACGCGGGCCTGCGGCATCCGCCGTTCTCGTCGGCGAGGTGATCGCTCGCGCGATGCACGCCGGGGACTGAGCGCGAGCGCGAATAGGCTGGGGCGGTGGCAGACTTCCGCATCCGGCCGGCGACCGCGCGCGACGTGCGCGGCATCCAGCAGATCCTGGAGCCGCTCGTGCAGCGCCGCATCCTGCTCGGCAAAGACCTCGTGGTCCTCTACGAGGCGGTGCAGCAGTTCGTCGTCGCCGAGGACGAGAATGGCCGGCTCATCGGCTGCGGCGCTCTGCACGTGATGTGGGAGGACCTCGGCGAGGTGCGCACCCTCATCGTCGTCGACGAGTGGCTGCACCGCGGCGTGGGTCGTGAGATCGTCGAAGCCCTCGAGCGCAATGCGCGCGCGCTCGGACTCACGCGGCTGTTCTGCCTGACGTTCGAGGTGGAGTTCTTCACCCGTCGCGGGTTCGCGCCGATCGGCGAGCAGGTCGTCGATCCCGATGTGTACTCGCAGCTCGTGCGCAGCCCCGACGAGGGCATCGCCGAGTTCCTCGACCTCGCGCACGTGAAGCCGAACACCCTCGGCAACACGCGCATGCTCAAGCAGCTGTAGCGGATCCGACTGCGGACGATCCAGTTCGACCGCGCCGAAGTGGCGGTCGGTTGCGCGGACACACCACGTTTGCCGCGGTCGAACAGGTACTGAGGTGCCTCGGACGCGGGGGTCGCCGCTCCGGTGGCGCGCCTCGCGGCTTCGCGCAGAGCCCCGCCTACCCTGGTGGCATGAGCGAACCGACGCGGAACAGGCGCCACTCGCCCGCCGTGTACCGTCGGCGCCGCCTCGTGGTGCTGCTGGCGATCATCGCGGTCGTCGCTGTCATCTGGCTGCTCATCGCCCAGCCGTGGCGCGGGGCCGCCACCGAAGGCACCCCGCAGAGCGCGGCATCGGCCACGTCCGAGGCCGCGACCGATCTTCCCGTTCCGTCGGAGGATGCCGGTGCGCCGGCCACCCCGGCGGCGACCCCGGTCGCCAGTTCGGCGGCGCCGTCGCCGGAGGCATCCGCGACACCCGCCGCCGCGCCGTGCGTGGCGCGCGACCTCGCCGTCGAGGCCGTCACCGACCAGGACTCGTACGCGACGGGGCAGAACCCGCAGCTGTCCATCCGCCTGACCAACAACGGTGAGGACTGCACGCTGAACGTCGGGACGAGCGGTCAGGCGTTCACGATCACGAGCGGATCCGACGTGTGGTGGCGCTCGACCGACTGCCAGAGCGAGCCCAGCGACATGATCGTCCTGCTCGCCGCCGGGCAGACGGTCGAGAGCGCGTCGCCCCTCGAGTGGGACCGCACCCGCTCGTCGGTGTCGACGTGCGGCGACGAGGACCGGCCGCGGGCTCCGGGCGGCGGGGCGTCGTACCACGTCAGCGTCGAGATCGGCGGGGTCGCGTCGACGGACACGAGGCAGATCTTCCTCTACTGACGCACGCGGTGCGCCCCGGGGAAACCCGCGAACCCGGC
>JAUHVN010000078.1 GCA_030425055.1 Actinomycetes bacterium
GTCGGCGTCACCCGCCGCCAGGGCATCGAGGTACGCCTGCGCGGCGGCATCCGGGCCGGGCGGGCGGCTCAGGAACCACCAGGTCGCACCGGCGGCCACGACGACGGCGGCGGCACCGGCGACCAGTCCGATGACCGCGCCGCGTTTCACCCCACCACGCTATCGGGCCGGTTCGTCCGGGGCGAGCGGTGCCGGCTCGACGGCACCGCGATCGTGACGGGATGCCTCGCGCAGGGCGCCGGCGAGATCGTCGGTCGCGTCGCCCCAGCGCGACACCGAGATGCGCTCGAGTCCCTGCCATCGAGCGGCGTGCCGAAGCTCTTCGGCCAGCCGATCGGCCGCCTCGGGCGGGCGGCCGTGCTCCCACCACGCGGACTGCACCAGCAGCGTCGAGGCGGCCCGATCGGCTTTGAGGTCGACGCGGCCGACGAGGTCGTCGCCGACGAGCACCGGCAGCGAGTAGTAGCCGAATCGGCGCTGCGCGGCGGGCGTGTAGATCTCGATGCGGTACTCGAACGAGAACAGGCGTTCCGCGCGATCGCGGAACCACACGACCGGGTCGAACGGCGTGAGCAGCGCCGCCGCGTCGACGCGGCGCGGCCGCGCGGCATCCCGATGCAGCCAGGCCTTCGCGGGCCGACCCGCGGTCGTCCAGCCCTCGACGGTCACCGGCTCGAGCTCGCCGGCGTCGACGAGGTCGCCGATCGCCGCCATCACCGCCTTGCGGTCGGTGATGCGCCAGTAGTCGGCCAGATCCGATGCGGTCGCGACGCCGTATGCGTTCGCGGCGCGCCGGATGAGCTCGCGGATCGCATCGGCGCGCGGCACCTCGCGGTCGAGCGCGTCGACCGGGATGACGTGCTCGGCGAGCCCGTACCGGCGCTCGAATCCGCGACGGCCGGCGATCGCCACCTCGCCGAACAGCCACAGGAACTCGAGTGCGCGCTTGACGACGTCCCAGTCCCACCAGGGCCCGCGCGCCGCCTGCTTGGCGTCGTGCTCGATCTGGGCCGGACGCAGCGGTCCCCGATCGGCGAGCTCGGCGCGCACCCAGTCGACGATCTCGCCGTGCGAGCGGAACCAGCCGCCGGGGTCGCTGCCGTACTTCGCCCGCATGGCGGCCATACGGAACCCGAACAGCGACCAGTCCTCGGCGGGGATGAACGCCGCCACGTGCGCCCAGTACTCGACGTAGCGCGGCCGGCGCGCGAAGAGCAGTCGGTCGAGGGCGGCCGGGTCGTACGCGCCGACGCGCGAGAACAGCGGCATGTAGTGCGATCGCGCGAAGACGTTGACCGAGTCGATCTGCAGCGTCGACATGCGCGCGAGCGCGAGATTCAGCTGGCGCGTGCCGGCCGAGGCCGGCCTCGGCCGCGCGAAGCCCTGTGCGGCGAGCGCGATGCGGCGGGCTTCGGCGGCGCGGAGGGACGTCACGCCGGTCAGCGTAGCGGGAGCCGCCGACACCGCTCCGGCATATCCTCGGCGCGGCATGCCCCGCGCCTAGACTGGCGTGATGAGCGGCCCCGACGAGAAGTCCCGTGGCTCGCTCTTCGACGCGCTCCGCGACCGCAGCCGGGTGGTCAGCGGCGAGCTGACCGATTCCGTGCCGCGAGGCCTGCGGCTCGCGACCGCCTACGCGTGGCGCTTCCTCGTCGTTGCCGCCGCGATCGGCGTCGGCGTGTGGCTGGTGATCCAGCTCAAGCTCCTCGTCATCCCGCTGCTCATCGCGATCCTCATCACCGCCCTGCTGTGGCCGGCCTTCAGCTGGATGCTGCGCCACCGGGTTCCGCGGTGGCTCGCGATCGTCATATCGGTCGTCGGCACGCTCGCGATCGTCACAGGGCTGATGTGGCTGGCCGTGTGGCAGATCGGCCGGCAGTGGCCGTCGGTGCAGGCGAGCACCGTCGAGGCCGCACAGCAGTTCCGCCAGTACCTCATCGACGGGCCTCTGCATCTCACCGAGGCCGAGATCGACGCGATGCTCGCGCAGACGTGGACGCTCATCCAGCAGCAGGCCGAATTGCTGTGGTCGGGTGCGCTGGCGATCGGCACGACCGTCGGCCATGTGCTGACCGGCGCGATCCTCGCCCTCTTCATCCTGCTGACCCTGCTCGCCGACGGTGCGGGCATCTGGCGCTGGACCGTGCGCATCTTCCCGAAGAAGGCGCGGGCCGCGGCCGACGGCGCCGGGCGCGCGGGGTGGGTCACCGTCGTCAACTACGCGCGCACCCAGCTGCTGGTCGCGACGATCGACGCGATCGGCATCGGCCTCGGCGCCTTCCTGCTCGGCGTGCCGCTGGCGATCCCGATCGCCGTGCTCGTCTTCCTCGGCGCGTTCGTGCCGATCGTCGGAGCCGTGGTCACGGGCGCGCTCGCCGTGTTCCTCGCGCTCGTCTACAACGGCCCGTGGATCGCGCTGTGGATGCTCGTCGTCGTGCTGGGCGTGCAGCAGCTCGAGGGCCATGTGCTCCAGCCGCTGCTCATGGGCTCGGCCGTGAAGGTGCACCCCCTCGCCGTCGTGCTCGTCGTCGCCGGCGGAGCGCTCGTCGCCGGCATCCCCGGCGCCCTGTTCGCCGTGCCGCTGGCCGCCTTCGTCAACGTCGTCGCCGTGTACCTCGGCGCTCGGGCGTGGGAAGCCGGCGCCGCGCCCCCGTCCGCCGACCTGATCTGGTCGACCGTTCCCCGCCCGAGGAGGATCCGCCCGTGACCGTGCCCGCCGTGGGCTCCGCAGCTCCCACCCTCGCCGAGATCGAAGCCGCGGCGACCGCGCTCGACGGCGTGATCTCGCGCACGCCCGTCGATCGCTCGCTGCACCTGACCGACGTGCTGGGCGTGCCCGTGCACCTCAAGCTCGAGAACCTGCAGCGCACCGGCTCGTTCAAGATCCGCGGCGCCACCTACCGGCTGTCACGACTGTCGGAGGAAGAGCGCGCGTGGGGCGTCGTCGCCGCGTCGGCGGGCAACCACGCACAGGGCGTCGCGCTGGCCGCGCAGGAGCTCGGCATCCCGGCGACGATCTTCATGCCGCTGGGCGTCCCGGTGCCCAAGCTCCTCGCGACGCGCGGCTACGGCGCCGAGGTCGTGCTCGACGGCGCGACCGTCGAGACCCCGCTTCGTCTGGCGGCGGAGTTCGCCGAGCGGACCGGCGCGGTGTTCATCCACCCCTTCGACCACCCCGACATCATCGCGGGACAGGGCACGCTCGGCCTCGAGCTCATGGACGACGTGCCCGACGTCGAGACCGTCGTGGTCGGCATCGGCGGTGGCGGGCTCGCCGCGGGCATCGCGGCCGCCGTGAAGGCCCGCGCGGCCGCCGAGGGCCGCACGGTGCGCGTCGTCGGCGTGCAGGCGGCGAACTCGGCCGGATATCCGCCGTCGCTGCGAGCGGGGCATCCGCTCGAGGTCGAGACCACGCCGACGATCGCGGACGGGATCGCGGTCGCCCGGCCGGGGGATCTGCCCTTCCGCATCATCTCCGAACTCGTCGACGACGTGGTCACCGTGAGCGACGACGACATCGCACGCGCGCTGCTCGTGCTGCTCGAACGTGCGAAGCAGGTCGTCGAGCCCGCCGGCGCCGTCGGCGTCGCCGCGATCCTCGCGGGTCACGTGCCGGCGGACGGACCGACCGCGACGGTGCTGTCGGGCGGCAACATCGACCCGCTGCTGCTGCAGCGCGTCGTGGCCCACGGGCTGGCGGCATCCGATCGGTACATGACGCTGCGCATCCCGCTGCCCGATCGACCCGGTCAGCTCGCGCGGGTGTCGGAGCTGCTGGCCGCCGTCGGGGCGAACGTCATCGAGGTGCTGCACACCCGGCACGGCCAGGGTCTGCAGATCAGCGAGGTGATCCTGCAGCTGAGCGTCGAGACGCGCGGCGAGGAGCACCGCGCGCAGGTGATCGAGGCGCTCGAGCGGGCGGGCTTCCACCCGACGATCGTGCCGGACTGACCGTCAGCCCGCGTAGGTCTCGACCTTCTTGATCACGACGGCGATCTCACGACCGTTGGGGGCCGTGTACGAGGTCTCGTCGCCCTCCTTGAGGCCGATGATGGCGGCGCCGAGGGGGGATGCCTCGCTGTAGACGTCGAGGTCGGACCCCACGCCGATCTCGCGGCTGCCGAGCAGGAACGTCTCTTCGCCACCGGCGATGTCGGCGGTGATCAGGGTGCCCGGCTCGACGGTGCCGGTGCTCTCGGGTGCGTCGCCGACGGTGGCGTTCTTGAGCAGGTGCTGCAGCGTGCGGATGCGCGCCTCCTGCTTGCCCTGCTCGTCCTTTGCGGCGTGGTAGCCGCCGTTCTCCTTGAGGTCGCCCTCTTCGCGGGCGGCCTCGATGCGCTTGGCGATCTCTTCACGGCCGGTCGTCGACAGCTGCTCGAGCTCGGCGGCGAGGCGGTCGTAGGCCTCCTGGGTGAGGAAGGTCACGGGGGCGTCGTTCGACACGGGGATGCTCCTTCGATCGCGGGAATGTCGAACGCCCCGGCACCGGGCCGGGGCGTCGATGGACTGTCGGGACAGACTACGTCACCCAGCAGGAGTTGACCAACCCGGTCGTCGCCGCCGCCACCGTGGGGATCGTCTCGCGGAATGCGCGTGCGTGATCGTCGGATGCCTCGTATTCGACCACGCGCCAGCCGACAACGCCGTGCTCTTCGTCCTGCGCCTCCACGGCGCACGCGATCGTCCTCCCCGGGGGCGCGGACACCTGGAAGTTGACGGTCACGGTGCGCTCGTCGACCACCGCGTAACCCGTCGTGTCGACGTCGACGGCGTCGGCCGCCGTCGTGACCGTCGACCAGGTGAGCAGGCCCAGCGCCACCGCGGCCACCACCGAGAAGCCGGCGATGAGCCACGGGGTCGCGCGCGACCGTCGGCGGCCGTACCGCTCGTCGAGCTTGTCCTGCGTCGTCGTCATGGCGTGAGGTTCCGGGAGATTAGGCTGGAACTCCAGGCTATGCGCATTGTGCGCGGAACGAGGACACGATGCACGACGCGCTCGCCCTGATCGCATGGGCGGCCGATGCGCCTTCGCCGGTACCGACGCCCGCGGTGGATCCCAACCTCGTCACGCCGGGCCCGTGGGGTTTCGCGGTCATCGTCTTCCTCGCCCTGGCCGTCATCCTGCTGATCTGGGACATGCTGCGCCGCATCCGTCGTGGCCGCGTCCGCGCGGACATCGCCGAGGAGCTCGATGCCGAGGAGCGGGCCGCCGAGGCGGACGCCGCCGACGGTGCGGCGTCGGGCGGAGGTGCCTCGCCGTCGCAGGATTCCGATGACGGCGACGCGGCGACGCCGCGCGGGACCTGAATCAGCCCGGCAGCCCGAGCGAAGGCGACACGGGGTCGAGCGAGATGATGAGCGCCGCGGTCCAGTGGCACAGGAACGCCAGCACGGTGGCGACGTGGAAGATCTCGTGGAAGCCGAACTTCCCGGGCCACGGGTTGGGCTTCTTGATCGCGTAGACGACCGCGCCGCCCGAGTACAGCAGCCCGCCGATGATCACGAGGATCATCATCGCGACGCTCGCCTGGAACAGCGGGACCATGTACATGATGGCGGCCCACCCGAGGGCGAGGTACAGCGCGACGTAGAGCCATCGCGGCGCGTGGATCCAGAAGACGCGGAACAGGATGCCGAGCGCCGCGCCGCTCCACACCGCGATGAGAAGGATCGTCCCCTGCTGCGGGTCGAGTGCCATGACGGACAGCGGCGTGTAGGTGCCGGCGATCAGCAGCAGGATGTTGGCGTGGTCGATGCGCTTGAGGACGACCTTGGTGCGCGGGCCCCACGAGAAGCGGTGGTAGACCGCGGAATTGCCGAACAGCAGGAGCGACGTCGCCATGAAGACGGCGGCCGCCCACTTGCCGGGGGTGCCCTGCGCGAGGGCGATCAGCACGATGCCGGCGGCGATGGCCACGGGAACGGTGCCCGCGTGGATCCAGCCGCGCCACGTCGGCTTGATGTCCGAGACCGCGGCGTCCTCGGCCGCGGCATCCATCAGCGGCAGCACCGGCACATCGGGTGCTTCGGGAAGGCGGGCGCGTCGGCTCATCCTCTCAGGCTAGGCGCTTCCGTATGCCTCCGGGGGTACATACCGAGTGTCACTTCGCGTGGCACTCAGTTCCACCTCCGTCCACCACTGCCGAGGGGAGTAGCGTAGGGGCGTGGCGCGGGCACGGTGGAACGAAGGACGAGGTCCGCTCTACCGCCTCTACATCCGCCGCCTCCGCCACCGGCTGTCGCAGTCCACCGTGCCGCACCACGTCGCGATGATGATCGACGGGAACCGCCGCTGGGCGCGCCAGCTCGGCTTCGACTCGGCCGCCCACGGGCATCGGGCGGGTGCCGCGAAGATGCGGGAGTTCCTCCGCTGGTGCGACGACGTCGGCGTCAAGGTCGTCTCGCTGTACCTGCTCTCGACCGACAACCTGCGCAAGCGCGACTCCCGCGAGCTGTCCGATCTCATCGAGATCATCTCGGAGCTCGCCGAGGAGCTCTCGCACGAGCGGGACTGGCGCGTGCAGCACGTCGGCCGTGCCGACCTGCTGCCCGCCGAGCTCGCGGCGGTGCTCGCCGAAGCCCAGCGCCGCACCGCGGGCCACACGGGTCTGCACGTCAATCTCGCCGTCGGCTACGGCGGACGCGGCGAGATCGTCGACGCGGTGCGCAGCATCATCGCGACGCATGACCGCGAGGGCGGGTCGCTCGAGGAGCTCGCGGCGAGCCTGACGCCCGAGCAGATCGGCGAGCATCTCTACACCACCGGACAGCCCGATCCCGACCTCGTCATACGGACGTCGGGCGAGCAGCGCCTCAGCGACTTCCTGCTCTGGCAGAGCGCGCACTCCGAGTTCTACTTCGTCGAAGCGCTCGGACCCGACCTGCGCGAAGTCGACTTCCTGCGCGCGATCCGCGACTTCTCGACGCGCGACCGGCGGTACGGCGGCTGACGCAGCCGACGCGACCGACACTGCACGCGAGCGCGTGGCCATGCCACAATGTGCACGTGGTGGATCTGGACGCCTATATCGCGTCGTTCGACGGAGAACCGGGATACCTCGACTGGGCGGCGTTCGGGCCGCTCTCGCCCGCGGTGCGCACCGAGGCCCAAGCCGACATCGAGCTGCTGGGGTCGGGGAGGCAATCCAGCCTCCAGCTGGTGCGCGACCACGTGCGCGACGCGCAGGAGCTCGTGGCCGAACTCGTGGGCGGCGACGCCTCTCAGGTCGTCCTGCAGCCCTCGACCACCTACGGGCTCATGCAGGCCCTCTACGGTATCGCCGGCGGCATCGTGGTGGGACGCGGCGAGTTCCCCAGTCTCACCGTCGCCGCGGCCCGTGCGGCGGATGCGCTGGGGTCGCTGGACGTGCAGTGGATCGAGCCCGAGGACGGATTCGTCACGGTCGACGCCGTCCGCGATGCGCTGACCGATGAGACGACCGCCGTCGCGGTCAGCCTCGTCGACTTCCGCACCGGCTACCTCGCCGACCTGTCTGCGCTGCGCGACGTCATCGGAGACCGCCTGCTGGTGGTGGACGCCATCCAGGGCTTCGGCATGGTCGACGCCGACTACACCGCGGCGGATGTGGTGTGCGGCAACGGGTACAAGTGGCTGCGCGCGGGCCGGGGGACGGGCTTCGCGTGGTTCGGCGAGCGCGCGCTCGAGCGGATCGCGCCGGTGCTGTCGGGGTTCGCCGGCACCGACGTCTCCCTCCCCGTCGACGAGGTTCCGCCGCCGTCCGCGTCGGCGAACGCCTTCCGGGTCAGCCATCCCGATCCGCTCGCCGCCGCGCGACTCGCGGCCGCGTTGCGCGAGGTGCGCGACGTGGGCGTCGAACGTCTCGCGGTCGAGCTCTCCGAGCGCTCCGGCGATGTGATCTTCGTCGCCGACCGGTACGAGGTGCCCGTCGTCACGCCGCGTGACCCCGCCCGGCGAGCGGGGATCGTGACCCTCGCACCCGCACCCGCCGACGTCGCACCGCTGGCCGCGTCGCTGACCAACCACGGGCTCACCGTGACGGTCCGCTCCGGTCTCGTGCGGGTGGCTCCGCACGTCGGCACGGGGGCGGACACGCTGCGGCTGTTCGGCGACGCGCTGGCGAGCTTCGCGTCCGCGCGCGTGTGGTGACGGAATTCATCAGCCCGTAACCTGCATCCTGCGTGTCGCCGTCGACGGCGTCCTCGCGTGGTCGTAGTTTCAAGACATCGGGCAAGGCGCCCGGTCGAGTCGGCCTTCTGGATCGCGACTCGTGACCTCGGTCGACTCGTGACCACCGGGCTCGCAGAGCCCGGGGCGGGAGTGGGTTGTGACCACACGAGCACCACACAAGCAGCACCGGACCGAGGTCGAGGACTCCGCCGAATCGGCGGAGGATCTGCGCACGTATGTGCTCGACACCTCCGTGCTGTTGAGCGATCCGCGGGCGTTCTTCCGTTTCGCCGAGCACAACGTCGTGATCCCCGTCGTGGTGATCACCGAGCTCGAGGGAAAACGGCACGATCCCGAGATCGGGTACTTCGCCCGGCAGGCGCTGCGCCATCTCGACGAGCTGCGGGTCGAACACGGCCGTCTGGACTTCCCCGTGCCGGTGGGGCAGGGCGGAACGCTGCGTGTGGAGCTCACGAACACGGATGCCGGAGTCCTGCCCGCCGGAATGCGCCTCGGCGACAACGACAGCCGCATCCTCGCCGTCGCGATGCACCTCTCGCAGGAGGGGCAGGAGGTGACCGTCGTCTCGAAGGACCTGCCCATGCGGGTACGTGCCGCCTCGCTCGGAATCAGCTCGGAGGAGTACCTCGCCGAGCAGGCCGTCGACTCGGGGTGGACGGGCATCGCCGACCTCGATGTGTCGGGCGACGACATGGCCGACCTCTACGAGAGCGAGATCGGCGTCGACGAAGAGGTCAAGGGCCTGCCGGTGAACACCGGTCTCATCATCCACTCCGAGCGCGGCTCGGCGCTCGGCCGCGTCACCGGCGACGGCGAGTACCGCCTGGTGCGCGGCGACCGCGAGGTGTTCGGCCTGCACGGCCGCTCGGCCGAGCAGCGCATCGCGATCGACCTGCTGCTCGATCCCGACGTCGGCATCGTCTCGCTGGGCGGCCGCGCCGGAACCGGCAAGTCGGCCCTCGCGCTGTGCGCTGGCCTCGAGGCGGTCCTCGAGCGTCAGCAGCAGCGCAAGATCATCGTCTTCCGTCCGCTGTTCGCCGTCGGCGGGCAGGAGCTCGGCTACCTGCCCGGCGACCAGCAGGAGAAGATGAACCCCTGGGGCCAGGCCGTCTTCGACACGCTCGGTTCGGTCGTGTCGGGCAACGTGCTCGACGAGGTGATCGAACGCGGGATGCTCGAGGTGCTGCCGCTGACCCACATCCGCGGCCGATCGCTGCACGACGCCTTCGTGATCGTCGACGAGGCGCAGTCGCTCGAGCGGAACGTGCTGCTCACCGTGCTGAGCCGCATCGGCCAGAACTCGCGCGTCGTGCTCACCCACGATGTCGGCCAGCGCGACAACCTGCGGGTCGGACGCCACGACGGTGTCGCCTCGGTGATCGAGACGCTGAAGGGCCACGATCTGTTCGGGCACGTCACGCTCGTGCGCTCCGAGCGCTCGGCGATCGCGGCGCTGGTCACGGATCTGCTGGAGGCCGGCGAACTCGCCTGATCGACGCCTTCCCGGGATGAGAAGAGTCTCATCCCGGGAAGGCGGTCGAACCCGTCCCCGTCTGCGAGCATGGAGGCACGCTCGAACGGCTGGGGACGGAGGACGGCGTGGACGGTCGGATGCGTCTGGCGATCGGTGGCACGACCACCTTCGTCGCGTGCGTCGCCGTCGTCGGCGCGGTCGCCCTGTCGAACGTTGCCGCGATGGCCGAGACGTCGGGTTCGACCGCGGGCTCCGCGGTCGTCGTGCCGGCATCAGCCGTCTCCTCGGCGACACCCGAACCGTCCGCGACTGTCGGGACCGAGACCGTGCCGGCGCCCGAAGCGGTCGTCATCGCCCTGCCGACGGTGGACGGCACACTCGACACGAGCCTGCCGTCGTCGACCGAGCAGAATCTGCTGTCCGCTGCCGCGAACAGCGGCGATTGGACGGCGACCCTCGCGTGGGCGGAGTCGCAGGGGTGGTCGCAGGCGCGCGCCGACGCGCTCGTGCAGCGGCTGCAGACGGCGGCCGCGGCGGGCGGCAACGGCTCGTCGAACGGCGGTGCGGCGAACGCGCCCGGCACCGGCAACGCCGGCGGCTCGGGCGAGGGCGTGAACGGCAACGGCAACGCCTACGGCGGCGGCACCGACAACGCCGGCGGCGCG
>JAUHVN010000520.1 GCA_030425055.1 Actinomycetes bacterium
CACGGTGCCCACGCTGTGGCTCGGCGCCGGCGGCGAGCTGCTGGCATGCCTGTTCGTCGTCGTCGGTCCGTTCTGGGCGATGCGCGATCTGCCCGATGCCCATGACGTGAGGGAATGAACTCGATATCCATGCGTTTGCATGGAAGTGGGCCGATGGGGTCCCTCGGACCGACCAACGACCCCGGGAGCATCCATGTCCCTCATCCTCGACCGCACCGCGGCCACCGACACCCCGATCCTCGACGTGCTCGCCGAGCGCTGGAGCACGCGCGTCTTCGACGCCAACGCCCCGATCGACGAGTCCGCACTCGCCGCGGCGCTCGAGGCCGCCCGCTGGGCACCCACGGCCGCCAACACCCAGCCGTGGCGCGTCATCGTCGCCCGCCGTGGAACCGACGCGCACGCACGCATCGTCGAGACGCTGTCGGGGTTCAACCGCGCGTGGGCGCCGGCCGCCGGTGCGCTGGTGGTCTTCGTCGCCGAGACCGAGCGCGACGGCCGGCCGATGGGCTGGGCGCTGTACGACACCGGCCAGGCGGCCGCCCACTTCACCGTGCAGGCGCACGCCGACGGGCTGTCGACCCACCAGATGGGCGGTTTCGATCGGGATGCCGTCCGCTCGGCGTTCGGGCTGCCCGCCACGCTGACGCCGGTCACCGTCATGGCGGTCGGCGCGTTCGGCGACCTCGACGAGGCATCCGCCGAGCTGCGCGAGCGCGAGAGCGCCCCGCGCTCGCGCCGACCGATCGCCGAGTCCACCATCGTCGACGCCTGAGCGACCGCCGTTCGGGAGGAGATCCTGCCCTGCGGAGGAGCCTCGTCGAGGGTTCGTCCTCCGCAAGCCCGCATCTCCTCCCGGGCTGGCGACAGGCAGTTGCTCCGGACTGACGGTGACTCTACGTTGTCCCTATGAGCCTCGTCGCGAGCGTTCGCGGCGTGCCCGACGCGCTGGAGGAACTCTCGTGACGTGGGTGTGGTGGGTGATCGGCGTCGTCGCGGGCATCGCGCTCCTGTGGCTGGCGCTCTGGGCGTGGTACCGCCACTGGCTGAAGAATGTCACGCTCCGCGCTTCCCGCGACAGCTCGATCGCGTGCACCGCACTCGGTCCGGTCGAGTACGACCGGCGGGGCGATGGCGCGGTCGTGCTGCACTTCCACGGTGGCAACGTCGGCCACAACGGCTGGATCTTCCTCGATCACCTCGTCGCGGCGGGCTTCCAGGTGCTCACGCCCGACCGGCCCGGCTACCTCGGCACTCCCCTGGGTGACAACGGGTCGCCCGAGCAGCAGGCCGACCTGGCCGCCGCTCTCCTCGACACGCTCGGAATCGAGCGGGTCGCCGTCGTCGGGCTCTCGGCAGGCGGTCCGTCCGCGATCGAGTTCGCTGCGAGGCATCCGGATCGCACCGCCGCCCTCGTGCTCCTCTCGGCAATCTCGCAGCGCACCGGACTCTCCGCGGACCAGACCGGCAGCGCGCTGGGGCGACTCGTCATGACACCGAAGTACCAGAACGTCGCCTACTTCCTCATCAACCGCGCGATGCACGCGATGACCGCACTGAGCATGCGCGACTTCGTCAAGACGGAGACGACCTACGACGCGGCGCAGGGTGAACACCTCATCGGGCAGGTGCTCGGCGACCCGGTGCAGAAGCGCCAGGTGCTCGCGATGAGCGATGCGATGGTTCCCGCGCTCCCGCGTTTCGAGGGAGTGATGAACGACC
>JAUHVN010000521.1 GCA_030425055.1 Actinomycetes bacterium
TCGCCCGCTCGCGCGTGCGACCGGTGTTGAACGGAGGATCGAGGTAGACGAGGGTGAACGTTCCGCTCGCGAGCGCGCCGGCCACGACGAGGTTGTCGCCGTGGTGGATCTCGACGCGTCCCCGCTGCGGCTCGCTCACGGCACGCGGCGCAGCCAGGCGTCGGTGGCGAATTTCGACTCGACGAGCGCTTCGGCCTCGGCGTATTCCTCATCGGTGATACGACCGGGAACCGCGCCGTAGAGGGCCGTGAACGTCTGCTCGAACCGCTCGACGATCGCCTCGCGCGCAAGGCCCGACTGACGTCGCAGGGGGTCGACGCGCTTGGCCGCCGAGGCAGTGCCTTTGTCGCTGAGCTTCTCGCGGCCGATGCGCAGCACCTCGGTCATCATCGGGCCGTCCATGTCGTAGCTGAGGGTCGCGTGGTGCAGCACTCCCCCGTTCGCGAGCCGCTTCTGCGCGGCGCCGCCGATCTTGCCCTGCGGCGACGCGATGTCGTTGAGCGGCTGGTAGACCGCGTCGATGCCGAGCGAGCGCAGCGCCTGGAGCACCCAGTCGTCGAGGAACGCGTACGAGTCGGCGAAGGTCATTCCGGCGACGAGGGATGCCGGCACGTACAGCGAGTAGGTGATGATCGCGTTCGCCGCCATCAGCATCGCGCCGCCGCCCGAGATGCGCCGCACGACGTCGAAGCCGTGGCGCTCGGCGCCCTCCGGATCGACCTCGTTGCGCAGCGACTGGAACGAGCCGATCACGACGGCGGATTCGTCCCATTCCCAGATGCGCAGCGTGGGGCGGCGTCGTCCGTCGCCCACCCGTCCGGTCAGCACCTCGTCGAGCGCGAGGTTCATGCGCGGCGAGACGGGGCGCTCGTGCACGATCTCCCAGTCGAAGTCGCGCCAGCCGGGCGCGGTGACGAGCGCGCGGCGCACCGCGGTTCCCACCGCCTCGGGAGTGAAGCCGAGCAGCTGCGCGCCGTCGGGCAGTGCGCCCCGCACCGCGGCGGCGATCGCCGTGACATCCGACTCGATCGGCAGCCCGTTGACCGCCGCATCGATGTCGTCGAGCGCCGAGTCGGGCTCGAGGAAGAAGTCGCCGGCGAGGTGGAACTCGGCGATCCTCCCGTCGCGCTCCTCGAGGTCGACGACGACGAGCTTGCCGCCGGGCACCTTGTATTCGCCGTGCATGGCTCTCACCCTACGGGGCGCGGCGGCCGCACCCTCGTGCGCGAACCGTCACATATCGGCCGAGCCGCATCGCATCGCGTGTCGGCTCGCCGATATCACGACGGTCGACCGACGGGCGGAGCGCGGGAGCGGCGCCCCGCCCGTCGGTCAGGCGAGGGTCACGAGGTGCAGGCGGCTTCGTCGGCCCAGAAGATCCACGGAGTGTCGGCCGCGCCCTTCACCGAGAGCACCGCATCGTTGCCCGGGCGACTGCCGCCGTCGAGGGTGACGACCGCACCGTCCTGGGATGCCGCACCGTGCGAGGCACCCGCAACGCGCTGGTCGCCCGACCACACGAACCGCAGCTGCCAGGCGTCGCCCGCGCCCGACACGTCGAGCTGCGCCGATCCGGACTTGCCCTTGCCGTTGGCACGCCAGTCGACGTGGCATGCCAGCGGCTCGAGCACCGGCGACGACAGCGCGATGAGCTCGCGTGCCTGCTCGGGGAACCACACGCCGGCGGCGGGGTCCTCCATGCCGCGCTCGGGATCGAGC
>JAUHVN010000079.1 GCA_030425055.1 Actinomycetes bacterium
GCCGCTCGCGACCCCCGTGACGACCGCGCCGCGGGATGCGGCGAGCTGCACGACGTACGAGCCGACGCCGCCGGCGGCGCCGAGGACGAGGACGCGCTGGCCGGGCTGCACGTCGGCGATGTCTTCGACGGCGTGCTGGGCCGTGGTGCCCGAGACGGCGAGCACGGCCGCCTCGGCCGCGTCGACGCCGCGCGGCGCGTGGGCGAGCCGGTCGGCGCGTGCGAGCGCGTACTCGGCGAACGAGCCGTTCGCGGTGCCGAACACCTCGTCGCCGACGGCGAAGCGGTCCACGTCGGGGCCTACCGCGACGACGGTGCCGGCGACATCGCTGCCGCGCACCGGCTGCTTCGGACGGCGGAAGCCGAAGCCGAGGATGCGGATCAGGTAGGGGCGGCCGGTCATCAGGTGCCACACGCCGCGGTCGACGCCGGCGGCGTGGACGCGCACGAGCACCTGTCCCGCCGTGGGGGTGGGGATGTCACGCGTGGTGAGGTTCAGCGCATCGGTCGAGCCGTAGCGGCTCTGCGCGACCGCGTGCATTGTGCCGGTGGGCGCGAGGCCGGCGGTCGTCGGGGTTCCGGTGGTGGGGGCGGTGAGGGTGGTGGACATGATTCCTCCTGGGTGAATGATTGGTACTAAGTACGAGAACTGGTGTTACCGTATCCGTACTTAGTACGATGTGTCAACACCGAAAGGAGATCGGATGCCGCAGTCCCGCAGTCCGCGCGTCAAACCGACCCGCGAACGCATCATGAGCGCAGCCGTCGCCCTCGCCGATCGCGACGGCCTCGAAGCCCTCACCATCCGCGCCCTCGCCACCGAGATGGGGGTCGGGCCGATGACGCTCTACCACTACGTCGACGGCAAGGAGCAGGTGCTCGACGGCATGGTCGACCTCGTCTTCGCCGAGATGGCGCTGCCCGATCCGTCGCTGTCGTGGCGCGAGGCCGTGCGGGCCCGGTGCGAATCGGCGCGCGCGGTCCTCACGCGGCATCCGTGGTCGGTGCCGCTGCTCGAGTCGCGCCGGTCGCCGGGGCCCGAGACGCTGCGTCACCACAACGCGATGCTCGAGTGCCTCATCGAGGGCGGCCTCTCGATCCCGCTGACGGCGCACGCGTACGCCGTGCTCGACAGCTACGTCTACGGCTTCGCGATCCAGGAGGCCAACCTGCCCGTGCAGGGCGGCGAGGAATCCGCCGAGATCGCCGCGGAGATCGCGGCATCGTTCACGCCCGAGACCTACCCGTACCTCGTGCGCTTCACCGTCGAGCACGCGATGAAGCCCGACTTCCGGTTCGGCGACTCGTTCGGATTCGGCCTCGACCTGCTGCTCGACGGCCTCGAGCGGGCGGCAGCCGAGTCCGACTGACGCTGCCGGCTGTCCTCGAACCGCCGTGTCCGATTTCCGCCAGTCGAGGTCGGCGGGGCGTGGCAGGCTGGGGTCATGAGCATGACGATGACCTTCGACGAGCGGTACCGCGCGATCCACGCGCGCGACGTGCGGTTCGACGGTCAGTTCGTCACGGCTGTCCGTTCCACGGGCATCTACTGCCGGCCCAGCTGCCCGGCCCGCACGCCCAAGGCGGCGAACGTCACGTTCTATGCGACGTCGGCCGCGGCGCACGAGGCCGGCTACCGCGCGTGCAAGCGGTGCCTGCCCGAAGCGGCGCCCGGGTCGCCCGAGTGGAACCTGCGCGGCGACACCACGGCCCGCGCGATGCGCCTCATCGCCGACGGCGTCGTCGAGCGCGAGGGTGTCCCCGGGCTCGCGCGGCGGCTCGGCTACTCGCCGCGCCACCTCACGCGGCTGCTCACCGGCGAGCTCGGCGCGGGGCCGCTCGCCCTCAGCCGCGCGCACCGCGCGCACACCGCCCGCATGCTGCTCGTCGGCACCGACCTTCCCGCCGCCGACATCGCGTTCTCGGCCGGGTTCACCAGCATCCGGCAGTTCAACGACACCGTGCGCGAGGTGTTCGGGATGCCGCCGCTCGCCCTGCGCGCACGCCGCCGCGGCCGCGACCACGACGCGGCCGGCACGATCGACCTGATCCTGCCGCACCGCGAGCCGATCGACCTCGACGGTCTCTTCGCGTGGATGAGCGCCCGGGCGATCCCGGGGGTCGAGACGGCGGGCGACGACGCGTTCGCGCGTACCCTCCGCCTCGCCGGTGGCCCGGCCTGGTTCGAGCTGCGCCGCGACACCGCCGGCCGCGTGCGCCTGCGCGCCCGGCTGTCGCAGCTCAGCGACCTCGCGCCGCTGGTCACCCGCGCACGCCGGCTGTTCGACCTCGACGCCGACCCGGCCGCCGTCGACGAAGCGCTCGCGCGGCATCCGGAGCTCTCGGCGGCGGTCGCCTCGCTGCCGGGCATCCGGGTCCCCGGCGCCGCCGACCCGCACGAGATGCTCGTCCGCGCGATGGTCGGCCAGCAGATCACGGTCGCCGCCGCCCGCACGGCGCTCACGGCGCTCACCGAGGCGCTGGGGGAGCGCACCGCCGACGGCGATCTGCTCTTCCCGACGATGACGGCGATCGCCGAGCGCGGCGCCGAGGTGCTGCGCGGACCCGCCGCCCGCACCCGGGCGATCACCGGCGCAGCGGCGGCGCTCGCCGACGGCTCGCTGGCCCTCACCACCGGCGACGACGGCGACGAGCAGCGGGCCGCGCTGCTCGCGATGCCGGGCATCGGACCGTGGACCGCCGACTACGTGCGGATGCGCGTGCTCGGCGACCCCGACGTGATGCTGCCCGGCGATGTCGCCGTGCGCACCGGTGCCGCGACGCTCGGCATCCCCGCCGAACCGCGCACCCTCACAGCGTGGGCCGAGCGCCTCGCGCCGTGGCGCAGCTATCTCACCGCGCACCTGTGGCGCGCGGTGCCCCCGAAGCGACCGGCAGAACTCCACGGATCCGCCGCCGCGCGAACGCGGCACGCCGCTCAGACCGGCGACGACCGCCCGATCCGTGGAGTTCTGCACAGCAGCCCGACCGAGGAGACGACATGACCACCGCGACCATCCAGACCGTCGACACCCCGGACGGCCCCTTCACGATCCTCGCCGACGACGCCGGACGCGTGCTCGCCTCGGGCTGGACGGCCGACCACGACGCGATCCTGCTGCGCCTGCGCGCCGCCGACCGGCCGGCGGATGTCGTCGAGGGCGAGACGGATGCCGCATCCGCCGTCGCCGCCTACTACGCCGGCGACGTGCATGCCGTCGAGACCGTGCCGGTCGTGCAGCACGGCACCGCGATGCAGCAGGACGGGTGGCACGCGCTGCGCGAGATCCCGGCCGGCAGCCCGCTGACGTACACCGAACTCGCTGCGCGCCTGGGTCAGCCGCGGGCCGTGCGGGCTGCGGCATCCGTCTGCGCCCGCAACGCGCCGGCCCTGTTCGTGCCGTGCCACCGGGTGCTGCGCGCCGACGGCACCCTGGGCGGCTTCGCGTGGGGGCTCGACGTGAAGCAGAGTCTGCTCGCGCGCGAAGCCGCCGCCTGACGCGGCACTGTGGCGCCTGCTTCCTGAAACGGCGCCACAGGTTTCGGGCGCCCGGCCAGGTTTCTGGCGCCGCACGAGGTTTGTGGCGCCACACCAGGGTCTCCTACGCCGCCGAAATTCGTTGTTGCGCTCGACGAACCCCCGCCGATACTCTGGAGGGCTGTCGCGCTCGCGACGCACCACCCAGCCCCGAGGAGGATGCCATGTACCAGGTCGCCGTCACCGCGAAGACCGTCGTCCTCCCCGCCGCCGCCACGGGCGGCCCGGCAGGCATCGGGCGCATTCGCTTCCTGGGGTAGTCGCTCCCCATCGCGACGCCGCCGAGCGTCGCGCATCCGTCTTCCGGCATATCGCCGTCCTTCGGAGCGTTGCCCTCCACCAGGAGAGTCCGCCTCCGCCCGCGCTATGCGCACCCCGGTCCCACCACGGACCACCCGCTCCACCCTCCCCACAAGGATCATGACCACTACCGTCGACTCGCCCCGGTCCCCCCTTTCGACCCCGCGTGCGCTCGCACGCCTGCTGCCGTTCGCGCGCCCGGTGCTGCCGCGCCTGACCCTCGGCGCCGTCAGCGCCCTCGTCGCGAGCCTGCTCGCCCTGACGATCCCGCTCGTGCTCGAGGCGGTCGTGGCGGGGCCCATCACCTCGGGCGACCCCGTGCAGCTCGCGTGGGGCGCCGCGGCGATCCTGGGCCTCGGCCTCGCCGAAGCACTCATGGTGTGGCTGCGCCGCTGGTTCGTCCTCGGCCCCGCGACCGGTGTGGAGTACGACATCCGCCAGTCGTTCTACTCGCGCCTGCAGCGGCTGCCCGTCGCCTTCCACGACCGCTGGCAGTCGGGCCAGCTGCTCAGCCGCATGATGCAGGACATCAGCATGCTGCGCCGCTGGATGGCGTTCGGCCTCGTGCTGCTCGTCGTCAACGTCCTGACGATCCTCGTCGGCACCGTGCTGCTGTTCCGGTGGCACTGGCTGCTGGGCACGATCTTCCTCGTGACGTCGGCGCCGCTGTGGTACGCGGGCTTCCGCTTCGAGAAGACGTACGGCGTGCTCGCGCGTCAGTCGCAGGACCAGGCCGGCGACCTCGCCACCTCGGTCGAGGAGAGCGTGCACGGCATCCGCGTGCTCAAGGCGTTCGGACGCGGAAAGCACGCGCTGCTGAAGTTCACCCGCCAGGCCGAGACGCTGCGCGAGACCGAGCTGAGCAAGGCGCGCGCGGTCGGCTGGATCTGGTTCTGGCTCGTGCTGCTTCCCGACATCGCGTTCGCGCTGTGCCTCGGAGCCGGCATCTACCTCGTGCAGCTCGGGCAGCTGCAGACCGCCGAGCTCATCGCGTTCTTCGCGATGGCGACGGTGCTGCGCTGGCCGATGGAGTCGATCGGCTTCCTCTTCTCGTTCACGCTGGATGCCCGCACCGCCACCGATCGCATCTTCGAGGTGTTCGACGAGCACAACGCCATCGTCGACCCCGAGCGGCCGGCGACGCTCGAGCGCCCGCGCGGCGAACTCGCCTTCGAGGGCGTGCACTTCCGGTACCAGGATGCCGCGACCGGCGAGCGCGACCTGCTCGACGGCGTCGACCTGAGGCTGCGACCGGGCGAGACCATGGCACTGGTCGGTCTCACCGGGTCGGGCAAGACCACGCTGACGACCCTGCCGACGCGGCTGTACGACGTCACGGGCGGACGCGTGACTCTCGACGGCGTCGACGTGCGCGACCTCACGCTCGTCGAGCTGCGCCGCCACATCGGCATGGCGTTCGAGGATGCGACGCTGTTCTCGCAGACCGTGCGCGACAACGTGCTGCTCGGACGCGAAGACCTCGTTCCCGGTTCCGCCGAGGCCGAGGCCGTGCTGCACGAGGCGCTGCAGGTCGCGCAGGCCGGATTCGTGCACGATCTGCCCGACGGCCTCGACACGGTCATCGGCGAGGAGGGGCTGTCGCTCTCGGGAGGGCAGCGTCAGCGGCTCGCGCTCGCACGCGCCGTCGCGGCCCGACCCGCGGTGCTCGTGCTCGACGACCCGCTGTCGGCGCTCGACGTCGACACCGAGGCGCTCGTCGAGGACGCGCTGCGCGAGGTGCTGCACGAGACCACGGCCCTCGTCGTCGCGCACCGCCCGTCGACGGTGACCCTCGCCGACCGCGTCGCGCTGCTCGAAGCGGGCCGCGTCACCGCAGTCGGCGTGCACTCCGACCTGCTGCGCACCAGTGACCACTACCGCCACGTGATCTCGAGCCTCGAGATCGAGGAGGAGAGGATGCGCGGCATCCGACACGCCCAGGAAGCGACGGAGGTGATCCTGTGAGCACGGCGACCGTGACCGGAACGAGCGGCGAGGACCGCTCCGACTACACGCGCGAGGAGAGCCGGGCGATCCGGCGCCGTTCGCTGCGCCTGCTCGGCTCGCTCGTTGCGCCCGTGCGCTGGCAGCTCGTGCTCGCCGGCGCGGTGCTCGTCGTCTCGACGGCGTTCCGCGTGCTCGGCCCGGCGCTGATCGCGTTCGGCATCGACAACGCCCTGCCCGCCGTCATCGAGCGCATGGACTGGATGCCGACGATCGGCGTCGTCGCCGTGTACCTCGTCACCGCGATCGCCGGCGCGGCGCTCATCGGCTGGTACGTCGTCGTGGCGGCGCGCCTCACGCAGGCGATCATGCTCGATCTGCGCAAGCGCATCTTCCTGCACACGCAGCGGCTGAGCCTCGAGTTCCACGAGTCGTACACGTCGGGCCGCATCATCTCGCGCCAGACGAGCGACCTCGACTCGATCCGCGAGCTGCTCGACGGCGGGCTCAACGAGCTCGTGTCGGGCCTGCTGTACGGCGGGTTCACGCTCGTCGCGCTGCTGCTGCTCGACTGGCAGTCGGGCGTGATCCTCGTCGTGATGGGCATCCCGCTGTTCCTGCTCATGCGCTGGTTCTACCTGCGCTCGCAGGTGGTCTACCGCGAGTCGCGCGTGATCAGCGCGAAGGTGATCGTGAAGTTCGTCGAGACGATGACCGGCATCCGCGCCGTCAAGGCGTTCCGCAAGGAGCCGCGCAACGACGATGAGTTCGGCGGCCTCGCCAGCGACTACCGCGACGTCAACATGCGCTCGATCAAGCTGTTCGGCACGTTCGAGCCGGGGCTGATGGCCGTGGCATCCGTCACCGTCGCCGCCGTGCTGCTGTGGGGCGGCATCCGCGTCGTCGACGGCACGATCGCCGTCGGCGTGCTGCTGGCCGCCGTGCTGTATGTCCGCAACTTCTTCTCGCCGCTGCAGGAGGTCGCGTTCTTCCTGAACTCGTACCAGTCGGCGACCGCCGCGCTCGAGAAGGTCTCGGGCGTGCTCGAGGAGGAGCCGACAGTGCCCGACCCGGTCGACCCGGTCGACCTGTGGACGGCGCGCGGCCACGTGCGCTTCGACGACGTGCAGTTCGGGTACGACCGCGACCGGGTGATCCTGCCCGACTTCACGCTCGACATCCCCGCGGGGCAGACCATCGCGCTCGTCGGCACCACCGGCGCCGGCAAGTCGACGCTCGCCAAGCTCGTGTCGCGGTTCTACGACCCGACGCGGGGGAGCGTCACGCTCGACGGCGTCGACCTGCGGCGGATGCATCCCAAGGACCTGCGCCGCGCGATCGTCATGGTCACGCAGGAGGCGTACCTGTTCAGTGGGACGGTGGCCGACAACATCGCGCTGGGCAAGCCCGACGCGACGCTGGAGGAGATCCAGGATGCTGCGCGTGCGGTGGGTGCGCACGAGTTCATCTCGGCGCTGCCCGACGGCTACGGCACCGACGTCAACAAGCGCGGCGGCCGCGTGTCGGCGGGTCAGCGGCAGCTGATCTCGTTCGCGCGGGCGTTCCTCGCCGACCCGGCGGTGCTGATCCTCGACGAGGCGACGGCGTCGCTCGACATCCCCAGCGAGCGGCAGATCCAGGACGCTCTGCAGACGCTGCTCGCCGATCGCACGGCGCTCATCATCGCGCACCGCCTGTCGACGGTCGCGATCGCCGACCGCGTGCTGGTGATGGAGCACGGCGAGATCATCGAGGACGACGCCCCCGAGCAGCTCATCGGCGGCACCGGCAGATTCGCGAAGCTGCACGCCGCCTGGCGCGAGTCGCTGGTCTGACCCGCGGCATCCGCTGCGCGCCGTCGCCGGCGCTACGGTCGGAGAGTCCACGCCCGGTCGGACGATTCCCCGCGAATCGTCCGACCGGGACAGGATGCTCCGACGTCAGGCGGCGCGGTGGGCGCCGGCCGCCACCGCGCGCGCGATGGTCCGCTCCACGGCCGGCCAGTCATGTACGACCTGGGCGTACGTGAACCGCAGCACGGTGTAGCCGCGCAGCCGCAGTTCGGCGTCGTGCGCGGCATCACGCGCTCGCTGCGCGGGCGTGGAGTGGAACTCGAATCCGTCGAGCTGAACGACCAGCCGCTCTGCGATGAGCAGGTCGACGGGGTGCCCGGCGAGCACGATCTGCTGGCGGATCGGCAATCCCCACGGCAGGAGCCTCCGCACGGCGATCGTCTCGAGGCCCGAGTCCGACAGTCCGTTCACGCTCTGCGCGCACTCCCGGGCGGCGATCGATGTCCAGGTCACCTGGCGGAGAGCCGCGATGTCGAGGCGCTCGACGCGGATCGCCGACTCCCACACGATGAGGGCGGCCTCCCTGGGCAGGCACGACGCGATGTGGGCGAGGGCGTTCTCGGGCGCCTCGACGAGCGCGAGTGCGGGCGGCGGAGCGATCGGCCGCGTCCAGTGCCGCACCCCGCCTGTCGAGGAGGGTGCGCGCGCGCCGGGCGTGAGCGACAGGTGCAGGCGCTGGTCGACGTCGTCGGGCATCCACCACCCTCTCCACCGCGCGAGCGACGCGCAGGTGATCCGTCCGCCGGCCTCCGCGGCCGCCCGAAGCACGGCAGGCGCGCCCGGAACGGCGACCCACCAGCGACGCACGATGGTCACGCGCCCCGAGGCCGCGCACTCGCGCACGGCGGCGGTGCCGAAGCCGGCCGCCTTGGCGGCATCCCGATGCGCGATACCGCCACGCGAGCCGAGCCACTCCACAAGATCCATCGGCCCAGCGTGACCGCTCCGTCGGCGTCGGGCGCGCCGCGCGGCGCCGATGTGGACGCCGCACCCGGCATTGCATGCCTGGGGAGGAGCGGATGCCGGTGGCAGGAGCGGATGCCGGTCGGGGAACCGTCGTCCGGTCGGAGGGATCCGCTCGAATCGTCCGACCGGCGGGTGAATCTGCGACCGAGACGAACGGAACGGATGCCGCCGATGCGGGCGGACGTCGGGTGCGGGATGCCTCGCTACAGGCGGATCTCGGCGACGACCTCGCCGTACTCGGTCTCGCCGACCGGGGTGAAGCCCACGCGGCTGAAGAAGGCCTCGGGCCCGCCCTCGCCGGCCTCGTAGATGACGTCGACGTGGTCCATGCCGCGCTCGCGCGCCTCTTCGACGAGCTTCTGCACGGCGAACCGGCCGACACCGCGGCCCTGGTCGTCGGCGTCGACGTTGATGCGCCACAGCACCGAGCGGAAGTGCTCCTCGGGCTCGTCGGGATCGAAGTTGGCGCTCACGAAGCCGACGACCTCGTCGCCGTCCATCACCACGCGCTGCCATGTCGTCTGCGGGTTGACGACTGTCGCGGCGACTCCGTAGCTGACGGGAGCGAGGAACTCGGCCTGACCGGGCTTGAGCGACATGTTGTTCACCGCCACGATCGTGGAGGCGGAGAGTTCGACCAGTCGGAGCTCAGCCATACGCACAGGCTAGCCGCAAATCCCGACGGCGTGTCCACGGGGTCATCCGGAGATATCTTGATGTCGAGATACTTTCACCTCGGTGCGCTAGGCTGTGACGTCGACGCGAGGAAAGAGGAACGGTGACCGACTCGACCATCATCTACACCTACACCGACGAGGCTCCCGCTCTGGCGACCGCCTCGTTCCTGCCCATCATCCAGGCCGTCGTCGGCCGGGCCGGAGTGGAGGTGGAGACCCGCGACATCTCGCTGTCCGGTCGCATCCTGGCGGCGTTCCCGCAGAAGCTCTCGCCCGAGGCGCAGGTCGGCGACGCGCTCGCCGAACTCGGCGGCCTCGCGACGACGCCCGAGGCGAACATCATCAAGCTGCCGAACATCTCGGCGTCGATCCCGCAGCTGAAGGCCGCCATCGCCGAGCTGCAGGCGCAGGGGTACGACATCCCCGACTATCCGGACGAGCCGACCTCGCTCGAGCAGAAGGACGTCCGCGCACGCTACGACCGCATCAAGGGCTCGGCCGTGAACCCCGTGCTGCGCGAGGGCAACAGCGACCGTCGCGCGCCGCTGTCGGTCAAGAACTACGCGCGGTCGCACCCGCACCGCAACAAGCCGTTCGCGGCCGGGTCGAAGACGCGCGTCGCCACGATGGGCCACGACGACTTCCGCTCCAACGAGAAGTCGTGGATCGCGGCGCACGACGACGTGCTGACGATCAAGCACATCGCCGAGGACGGCACCGAGACGATCCTCAAGAAGGACCTCAAGGTGCTGCCGCGCGAGATCGTCGATGCCACCTTCCTGTCGGCATCCGCTCTCGACGCCTTCCTCGCCGAGACGCTCGAGATCGCGAAGAACGACGACCTGCTCTACTCGGTGCACCTCAAGGCCACGATGATGAAGGTCAGCGACCCGATCATCTTCGGCCACGTCGTGAAGACCTACTTCGCCGACGTGTTCGAGCGCTATGGCGCCGCCCTCGAGGCC
>JAUHVN010000522.1 GCA_030425055.1 Actinomycetes bacterium
GGACTCGAGGCCGAGGTGGGCGAGCTCGGCCACGGCACGAAGAGCACTCACGCCGACGGTGACCGCTTCCCCGTCCGACAGCGCGCCCCCACCGCCGCGGCGCGCGAGCGCCTCGTGGAGCCGGTCGCGGAAGGCGGGGAGGAAGGCATCGTGGCCGTCGTCGCGACGCACGACATCGAGCGCGGCGACGAGGTGTCCATCATCACGCGCCCGCCAACCCGGCCAGTCGTCGCCGAGGTCGTCGACGTCGACGAGCACGCCGCCACGCTCGCCGAGCCGCACCAGCGTGCCGTCCCACGGACAGTCCCGCCCCGCCGTCACCCGCCGCAGCGCCGTGATCGGAGCGCTCAAGGAGTCGGCTGGATCGGTCACTCCTCGACCCTGCCGCGGGTGGCCGTGCCCCGGGCCTGCGGACGGTGCTCCTGTGGATGAAGAGGCGCATCGGTCGGCCTGGGGAGGAGGCGCCGGCTCGCGGAAGGTAGGCTGGAGAGCATGGCAGCGCGCAGTACCGCCCCGGAGAAACGCCCGGGATTCTTCCGCCAGATCGGCACCCTCTACTCGTTCACCCAGAAGGAGTTCCGCTGGCTGCCCTTCGCGTTGGCGGGCATCATCCTGGTCGGAATCGGAATCGGTGTCACGATCGGGTACCTTCTGCCTCCGCTCGCCGTGTGGAGCGTCATCCTGTGGGGCTTCACCGGTCTCATGCTCGGCGTTCTCGCGGGGCTCATGACGATGACGCGCCTGTCGACCATCGCGATGTACCGCAGGATCGACGGGATGCCGGGAGCCACCGGCCACGTCATGTCGACCTCTCTGGGTCGGCGCTGGCAGGCCGACGACATGCCCGTGGGCGTCAACCCCCGGACTCAGGAGGCCGTCTACCGCGCGATCGGCCGTGGCGGAGTCGTCATCGTCGGTGAAGGCGCGCGTGGCCGCCTGACGCGTCTCGTGAACGACGAACGGTCGAAGGTGCAGCGTGTGGCGTCGGGAGTGCCCGTCACCGTGCTCTACGTGGGTCACGGCGACGACGAGGTGCCGATCTCGAAGCTTGCGGGCACGATCAAGTCGCTGCCGAAGTCGATCGACCGCGCCACCATGGCGGCGGTCATCAAGAGGATCGAGTCGGTCTCGCAGACCCGCGCGTCGCTGCCCATCCCGAAGGGCATCGACCCGATGCGCGCCCGCGCACCGCGTCCGCGCTGACCTCGTCAGCCGCGCACCAGCACGGTTCCGGCGGCTTTATCGTGCAGTCCGCGCTGGTCGGCATCCCAGATCACAGCCGGAATGACGACGATCAGCAGGAGCGTCCGCACGATCGGACGCCACAGGCCCACCCACGCGCCGTCGAGACGGACCAGTCGCAGGCCGAACAGCCGGTGCCCCGGACTCCCCTGCAGCGTCGGCAGGAACGCGATCTGGATGAGTGCGAAGATCGCCAGGATCGCCAGCGGGTCCCATCCGAAGAAGCCCGAGATGAGGTACGCGGCGCCGTAGTCGATGAACAGCGCGCCCACGCGCCGACCGAGCCGACCGACCGATCCGGCGCCCTCACGGGGCAATCCGAGTCGTTCACCGGGGTAGCTCTGGGCGTTCTGCGTCACCGGAACAGCGTAACCAGGCCTGTGTAACATGGCCGAAACAATGGCGACACTGTCGGGCAACGCCCCGTCGATAGGTTGCCAGCAGTGCCCGCATTGCGGGTGGCAGTT
>JAUHVN010000523.1 GCA_030425055.1 Actinomycetes bacterium
TGGGGCGCTGATGTGCAGAACTGCACGACCGGCACGATCCCGCCGATCCTCAATCGTTCGTACACGATCACGGCCGATGTCACGGTGCCCGAGGGAGACGCCGACGGTGTGGTGCTGGCGGCGTTCGACCACATGGGCGGGTTCAGCGTCTTCATCGACGGCGGCGTTCTGCGCCACACCTACAGCTTCATGGGGGTCGAGACGTACCGGCAGGTCTCGTCCGAGACGGTCTCCGCCGGCAGGCACACGCTCGCGCTCGATTTCGAGGCGGATGCCGCGATGATGGCGCCGCCGGGAGAAGTGACGCTGCGCATCGACGACCGGGTCGTGGGGCGCGGCAGGCTCGACCACACGGTGCCCATCATGTTCAGCGGGTATGCGGGGTGGGACATCGGCCGAGACAACGGCGAGGTGGTCGACCGGGTGTACGAGTCGCGGGCGCCGTTCCCGTTCCCCGGCACGATCCACCGGATCGATGTGGACGTGCGTCAGCCGGGCGATGAGGATCGCGCGCGGCTGCACCACTCCGAGACGGGCGCGCAGCACGCCCGCCACATCGAGTCGTGACGTCAGGTTCCGAGCATCGCGTCGGGGCGCGCGCTCGGGGACGGGCCCGGGTTCGGGGGTGAGCCCGGGCCCGCGATGAGGCCGAGCGACAGGGCCTGATCGACGGCATCCGTCCGGCTGTTCACGCCGAGTTTGCGGTAGATCGACGCGGTCTGCGTCTTGACGGTGTTTTTCGACAGGTGCAGCCGCGCGCCCACGTGCTCGAGCGACAGGTGGCTGGCCAGCAGCGGCAGCAGCCGCAGCTCGGCCGAGGTCAGCGGTCGCGGACTCCACGGCGTTCGTTCGAGCAGCGACGACGCCGAGTCGGTCATCGCGTCGACCTGCCGCGACAGCAGGCCGGCATCGGGCAGAAGCGAGAGGAATCGTGTCGCTTCGTCGAGCGCGCGCCGGATGACGGCGACGTCGCCGAGGACGACGGCGGTGCGTGCGATCGCGAGCCGCAGCTGCACCGCCAGCCAGGGCATCGAACCCCCGACGACACCGCCGAGACCGATGGCTCGGGCGAGAGCGGTGCGCGACTCATCGAGGCGACCGCGCTGAGCGGCATCCGCCGCACGCAGCGCGAACGGCAGGGCGGATTGCGGGTAGCGCACGAGCTCGGGGATCGAGGCGACCGCCATCGCCTGGTCGATGAGCTCGCGCGCGTGCACCACGCGACCCTCGGCGTGGGCGAGCAGTGCGCGTTCGGCGAGGCTGAGAGCGAGCGCGGGAAGCGACTCCCGCTCGCGGGCGACGTGGATCGCCTCGTCGAGGATGGCGGCGGCGTCGGGTCGGCTGGCGATCACCGCGGCGGTCCCCTGCATCATCAGCAGAGGCGGCACCCAGCGGCTGTTCGCCGGCAGCACGCTGAGCCCGGCGGCCGCGTCGTCGAGGACGCCGCCGATTCCCTCGGGCGCGAGATGGCCCCGCATCACGCGGAACGCAGCCTCTTCCTCGGGTTCGCCGGAGGGCGGCAGTGCGTACGCGACGCGCCCCCAATCGGTGGCGCAGCGTTCGTCGCCGGTCATGATCCCCGCGAGCGACAGCAGATCGGCCAGACGCCGGTCGCCTTGGGCTTCGTCGTGCCCGAGCACGTGGATGAGCTCGACGATCTCGTCGATCTGCGCGTCGGTCATGTCCGGCGCGATCTTCACCAGCACCG
>JAUHVN010000080.1 GCA_030425055.1 Actinomycetes bacterium
GAACTCGTACGTGTCCCGCGGAGCATCCGGAAACTCCGGGTCATCCGGCACGATCCGCAGGTTGCTCATACCCCGAGATTAGAACATATCTACGACATTGCGATGGGCGTGCGACCCACCGGCGAAGGGGCCCGCCACAACGTCGGAGATCACCGCAGTGTCGGATGCCGCGCGGCGATATCGTCCTGCGACCTGGTGATCTTCTGCGACGTGGTGATCTCCTGCGACGTGGTGATCTCCGGCGTTGCGGCGCGGCGCACCCACCCGGCACGCGCACCGCGCAACCGCCCCCAGCCGCACGCCTACCGCGGCAGCAGCGGCAGCACCTCGGCGCCCAACTCGTGCACGTGGTCGAGGTCCGACAGGTCGAGCACCTGGAAGTAGACCCGCTGCGCGCCGAGCGACCGCAGCCGCTCGACCGTCTCGGCGATCTCGGCGCCGCCGCCGACGAACACGGGCCCGGTCTCGAACGACGTCAGGTCGCTGCCGGTCGCCGCGGCCCGCCGCTCGAGCGTCGCACGGTCGCCGCCGGTGATCGTCGTCAGCGCCACGCTGAGCTTGAGCGTCTCGGGGTCGCGGCCGATCCGCTCGCAGGCCTCGCGCACGCCGCGGAACCGATCGGCGATCACCTCGTCGGGCTGGAAGGCGATGTTGAACTCGGTCGCGAACCGCGCTGCGATCGCCGGTGTGCGCGACGGGCCCGCCCCGCCGACGATGACGGGCACGCGGTCCTGCACGGGCTTGGGCAGCGCGGGGGAGTCCTCGAGCTCGTAGTGGCGCCCCGCGAACGAGTACGTCGAGCCTGCCGGCGTCGACCACAGGCCGGTGATCAGCTCGAGCTGCTCCTCGAGCAGTGCGAAGCGCTTGGCCGGGAACGGGATGCCGTACGCCCGGTGCTCGCGGTCGAACCAGCCTGTGCCGAGGCCGAGCTCGACGCGGCCGCCCGACATCGCGTCGACCTGCGCGACCTGGATCGCGAGGACGCCGGGCTGTCGGTAGGTGACCGACGAGACGAGCGTGCCGAGCCGCAGTCGCGTGGTCTCGCGAGCGAGACCGGCGATCGTGGTCCAGGCATCCGTCGGGCCGGGCATCGGGTCGCCGCCGCCCATGTGCAGGTAGTGGTCGCTGCGGAAGAAGCCGTCGAAGCCGCCCTCCTCGGCGGCACGGGCGAAGGCGAGCTGGGTCTCGTAGTCGGCGCCCTGCTGGGGTTCGATGAACAGGCAGTACTCCACGCCGGCCTCAGTCCGCCGACTTCATGACGATGGTCTCGGTCTGCGGCGGATCCTGCGGGGGCTGGCGATACACGTCGGGCTCCAGATAGATGACGCGGGCGGCGGGCACCGCCTCGCGGATGCGGGTCTCGACGGCGTCGATCCCGGTGGCCACGTCGGCGAAGGGCGAGTCGGCCGCGAAGGAGATCTTCGCGGCGACGAGCAGCTCGTCGGGGCCGAGGTAGAGGGTCTTGATGTGGATGAGCCGCTGCACCTCGGGCGATCCCTCGATCGCGTCGAGGATGCGCTGCCGATCGGCTTCGGTCGCGCCCTCGCCGACGAGCAGGCTCTTGGTCTCGATGCCGAGCACGATCGCCACGAGTACGAGCAGCGTGCCGATCATGAGCGTGCCGATGGCGTCGTAGACGGGGTCGCCGGTGATCGCCGAGAGGCTGACGGCGGCGAGCGCGAACACGAGGCCGGTGAGGGCGGCGACGTCCTCGAGCAGCACGACCGGCAGCTCGGGCGCCTTCGCGCGGCGAACGAAGGCGACCCACGACTGGCCCTTCTCGCGCAGCTGGTTGCTCTCGCGCACGGCTGTGCGCAGCGAGAACGACTCGAGGCCGATCGCGATGAGCAGCACCGCGATCGGGATCCACACGTTCTCGAGCTCGTGGGGATGCGTGAGTTTGTCGACGCCCTCGTAGATCGAGAACAGGCCGCCGACCGAGAACAGGATGATCGCGACGACGAACGCGTAGACGTAGCGCTCGCGTCCGTGGCCGAACGGATGCTCCGCGTCGGCCTCGCGCTTCGCGCGGCGCCCGCCGAGCATCAGCAGCAGCTGGTTGCCCGAGTCGGCGACCGAGTGGATGGCCTCGGCCAGCATCGAGGCCGAGCCCGAGATCAGCCACGCGACGAACTTCGCGATCGCGATGCCCATGTTCGCGAGGAACGCGGCGAGGATCGCCTTGCCGCCGCCGGATGCACTCATGCCGACGAGTCTAGGGACGCCCGCGCCTCATCGGGCGCGGGGGAGAGCACGCGGCGCGTCAGTCCGACGCCTTCAGGATGATCGCCTCGGTCGGCGGCGCGGGGTCCTGCGCGTGGCCGATGTAGCCGATGAGCTCCAGCAGGGCGTGACGGAACTCGGCCGGACGCTCGAGGTGCGCGGAGTGCCCGACGCCCTCCATCGCGATCTCGGTCACCGCGCCGCCCTTGTCGGCGTAGGCGCCGAGGACGTCGCGCGTCTGCGAGACCATCTCCTGCGGCGGGGCGACGTCTGCGCCGGGCCAGCCCGGGATGACCCCGAGCGCGCCGAGGTTGTTGAGGTCGAAGAACGAGGCATCCGACACGATCGCGTCGGCCGTGCCGTGGATCCACAGCACGGGCGGCTTGGTCTCGAGGTCGACGATGCCCGACACGTCGAAGTACTTCGGCGCCATCGTGTTCAGCACGCCCGTGGTGCCGGGCGCGAAGCCCGGCCAGTTCTCGCTCGTCGTGGCGTCGCCGGGGTAGTTGCCGGTCGCGGTCGACGTGGACAGCATCGACTCGACCCACACGTCCTCGTGCTCGGCCACGTGACCCGCGGCCACGTAGCCCGAGCGGAAGACGCTGCGCGGCGACGTCGGCGCCTCGTCGCTCGTGTCGCGATCGTTGAGCCGCTGCACGAAGTCGGGGTTCGCGCCCCCGCCGCCCGTGCCCGCGTCATCGTCGGTGAGCCGTGATCCGTCGCGGCGGGTGCCGCCGAAGCCGTACGGCGAGACCGGCGACTGCAGCGTCAGGCTCAGCACGGGGTGGTCGAGCGCGTACTGCATGACGACGCCGCCGCCCATCGACCAGCCGACGAGGTGCGCCGTCGGGATCCCGAGCGTCTCGAGCGTCGCGAACACGTCGTCGCTGAAGTCGCGCACACCGCGCGTCGCGTCGACGGGAACGTTCTCGGTGCCGCCGAAGCCGCGCAGGTCGATCGCGATCACGCGCAGGTCGCCCGGCAGGTCCTGCATGATCTCCTGCCAGAACAGCGAGGACGACACGTTGCCGTGCACGAGCACGACGGTCCGCTCCGGCGGGGTGTCGGGTGAATCCCCTTCGCGCTCGAGGATGTTCACGTTCAGCCGTGGCGTCTCGATCACCCGGGAGGTGATGCCATCGAAGAGGGTCATCGACGTTCCTTCGCAGTTGCTCGCCGGCCGCCTCACCGCGCCGGCTTCTCGATGATAACCCTGCCGCATCGTCGATGTGAACCGACTTTCAGGTTCCTCGCCGGCATCCTGCGCGCACGTAGGATTGGCGCCATGTCCCCCGACGCCGATCCGCTTCCCCGTATCGCCGTTCTCGGGGCCGGATCCATGGGCGGCGCGATCCTCGAGGGCGTCGTCGCATCGGGGCTGGCCGCGGGCGGCATCGTCGCGACCAACCGCTCCGTCGCCAAGGCCGAGACCTTCGCCGGCCTCGACGGCGTCACCTCGATCGCCCTCGAGGCCGATGAGGCCGGCAACCGTGCCGCCGCGGCATCCGCGGGCATCGTGCTGGTCGGCGTCAAGCCGGGCATGGTCCCGGATCTGCTGCGCGAGATCGCACCGTCCCTCGCGCCGGGTGCGATCGTCGTGAGCCTCGCGGCGGGGGTCACGATCGCGACGTTCGAGTCGCTGCTGCCGGAGGGGACCGCCGTCCTGCGCTCCATGCCGAACACGCCGGCGCTGGTCGGCAAGGGCGTGACCGGGCTCGCGGCGGGGTCTCACGCCGACGCGCGCGCCGTCTCGCTCGTCCGGCGACTCTTCGAGACCGTCGGTGCCGTCGTCGAGGTGCCCGAGGACCAGATCGACGCACTCTCGACGATCTCGGGCTCGGGGCCGGCGTACGTGTTCCTCTTCGCCGAGGTGCTCACCGAGGCCGCCGTCGGCAAGGGCTTCACGCGCGAGCAGGCCCGCCTGCTCGCCGAGCAGACCGTCATCGGCGCGGCGGCGCTGATGGACGCCTCGCCGGAAGAGCCCGCCGAGCTGCGGCGCCGGGTCACGAGCCCGAACGGCACCACCGAGCGCGCGATCGCGGTGCTGCAGGGCGCGCGCCTCGATGAGGTGCTGGGCCGCGCGACGGATGCCGCGCTCGCGCGCGCGAAGGAGCTGGCCGCCGGCTCGTAGAACAGCGGCTTGCGCGCCGCCGGAACAGGCGTAGAGTGCTACGCCGTGACTGATCGCGTCGCGGCGACCGCGCGACGTCGTCGCGCAGGCCGTGTGCACCCCGCGCAAGCCGTCGTGCTCGGCTTCGCCGCCGCCGACCTCGTCGGAACCGGCGTCCTCATGCTGCCGATCTCATCGCGCAGCGGCGAGTGGACCAACCTTGTCGACGCCCTCTTCACGGCGACCTCGGCCGTGTGCGTCACCGGGCTCACCGTCGTCGACACCGCCACGCACTGGAGCCCGTTCGGGCTCGTCGTGATCATGCTGCTCATCCAGCTCGGCGGACTGGGCATCATGATCTTCGCGTCGCTGATCGGACTGCTCCTCGCGCGCCGGTTCTCGGTGCGCACCCGGCTGAACGCCGCCGCCGAGTCGAAGGCGATCGGCTTCGACGACGTGCGCGGCGTGGTGCGCCGCATCGTGCTGATCTCGCTGGTCATCGAGGCCATCGCGTTCGTGTTCCTCGCGCCGCGATTCGGCCTCGGCTACGGAATGGATGCCGGTGAGGCGGCGTGGCAGGGCCTGTTCCTCGTGGTCTCGTCGTTCAACAACGCGGGCTTCGCGCTGCACACCGACAACATGATCCCCTACGCCACCGACCCGTGGATCTGCCTGCCGATGTGCGCGGCCATCATCCTCGGCGGGCTCGGCTTCCCGGTCTTCATGGAGCTGCGCCGGCACTGGAAGCGCCCGCTGCACTGGTCGATGAACACCAAGCTCGTGCTGTGGGCGACCGGGCTGCTGCTCGTCCTCGGCTCGGTCTACATCACCGCGCTGGAGTGGTCGAACCCCGACACCCTGGGCAAGTACGACCCGGCGTCGCGCGTGCTGATCGGGTTCTTCCACTCGGTGCAGACGCGGACGGCGGGGTTCAACTCGGTCGACATCGGGCGGATGCACGACGAGACGTGGCTGGGTATGGACGTTCTCATGTTCATCGGCGGAGGACCGGCGGGAACCGCCGGTGGCATCAAGGTGACGACGTTCGCCGTGCTGTTCTTCATCATCCTCACCGAGCTGCGCGGCGAGGCGGCCGTGAACATCTTCGGCAAACGGCTGTCGAGAGCCGTGCACCGCCAGGCGATCACCGTCGTGCTCATCGCGCTCGCCGCCGTCATGACCGCCGCCATCGCGCTCATGGTGATGACGGGCCTGCGCTCGGACGCCGTGCTGTTCGAGGCGATCTCGGCGTTCGCGACGGTCGGGCTCTCGACCGGGGTGACCGCCGACCTGCCCGACGGCGCCGAGCTGATCCTCGTTGCGCTCATGTTCCTCGGCCGCATCGGACCCCTCACCCTGGGGTCGGCCATCGCGCTGCGACAGCGGCGCATCCTGTACGAGTACGCGAAAGAGAGGCCCGCAATTGGGTAGGTTCTCGCTGTTCACCGAGTCGTCGCGGCGCATCGCCGAGGCCGACTCCGTCGCCGTCATCGGCCTCGGCCGCTTCGGCAGCTCGCTCGCGCTCGAGCTGATCGCCTCGGGCACCGAGGTGCTCGGCATCGACGTCGACGAAGACCTCGTCCAGTCGCTCAACGGCGAGCTCACGCAGGTGGTGCGCGCCGACTCGACCAAGGCCGAGACGCTGCGCCAGCTCGCCGTCGACGAGTTCGATCGCGTCGTCGTCGCGATCGGCCACGACGTGCAGTCGTCGATCCTCACGTGCTCGCTGCTGCTGCAGCTGAAGGTGCCCGTCATCTGGGCCAAAGCGGTGAGCGACCAGCACGGTCTCATCCTCGAGCAGCTCGGCGTGCACCACGTCATCTACCCCGAGCGCGACATGGGCCGCCGCGTCGCCCACCTCGTGCGCGGGGCCGCGATGGACTACGTCGAGATCGAGCCGGGCTACTCGATGGCCAAGATCGTCGCGCCCGAGGCGGTGCGCGGCATCCCGCTCGGCAAGACGACGATCCGCCAGAAGCACGGCATCACCGTCACCGCCTACAAGCCGAAGGACGGCACGTGGCAGAACGCCGACAACGAGACGGTGCTCGCCGAAGGAGACAAGGCGCTCATCGTCGGGCCGAGCGCGAAGGTCGAGGCCTTCGCACAGCTGCGCTGAGCATCGGCTGCGCTGAGCGTCAGCGTTCGAGGGCCGCGAAGCGCTCGATGTCGGAGTTCGTGCCCGACACGATGATCAGGTCGTGGTTGGTCACCACGGTGTTCGCCTCGGCGTAGCGGAACGGCTTGCCCGGGCTCTTGACCCCCACGACGGTCACGTTGTACTTCGTGCGCACGCCCGACTCGTTCAGCCCGACGCCGCGGATGAACTTCGGCGGGTACATCTTCGCGAGCACGAAGTCGTCGTCGAAGCGGATGAAGTCCAGCATCCGGCCGCTCACGAGGTGGGCGACGCGCTCGCCGGCCTCGCGCTCGGGGTAGATGACGTGGTTCGCGCCGACGCGCGACAGGATCTTGCCGTGCGACTGCGAGACGGCCTTGGCCCAGATCTGCGGCACCTTGAGGTCGACGAGGTTCGCGGTGATGAGGACGGATGCCTCGATCGACGACCCCACCGCCACGACGGCGACGTGGAAGTCCTGGGCGCCGACCTGCTTGAGCGCCTCGATGTTGCGGGCGTCGGCCTGCACGGTGTGGGTCACCCGCTCCGACCACTTCTGCACGAGGTCGAGCGATTCGTCGATCGCGAGGACCTCGCGATCGAGGCGGTCGAGCTCACCCGCGCACGCGGCGCCGAAGCGCCCGAGACCGATCACGAGGACGGGCGCGTCGCCCCTGATCCGCTCAACCAACGATCGGCCTTTCCACCGGCAGCGAGTACTGCTGCGATCGGGATGTCGCGGCCACCGCCGCGGCGAGTGTCACTGTACCAATGCGCCCCATGAAGATCGTCAGTGCCATCACGTAGACCGCCGGATCCTCGAGCTCGGCCGTGAGGCCCGTGGAGAGACCCACCGTTCCGAACGCCGAGATGACGTCGAAGAGCACGTCGGCGATCGGCTCCTGGCTGATCTGGGCGATCACGATGGTGGACAGCGCCACGATCGTGGCGCCCCACGCGACGACCGAGAGGGCGACGCGCTGCACGTCGCTCGGGATGCGGCGACCGAAGGCCTCGACGGTCTGACGGCCCTTCGCCTCGCTCCACACCGCGAGGGCGAGGATCGCGAGTGTGGTCACCTTGATGCCGCCGGCGGTCGATGCCGAGCCGCCGCCGACGAACATGAGCATGCTGCCGACGACGAGCGACGACCCGTGCAGTTCGCCGACGTCGACGACCGCGAACCCGCCCGACCGCGTCATCGCCGACAGGAAGAAGGACTGGAACGTGGTGTCCCACGCGTCCATCGAGCCGAACGTCTTCGGGTTGTTGTACTCGAGGATGAGGAACGCGGCGGCGCCTGCGAAGAAGAGCAGCACCGTCGTGATGATGGTCAGCTTGGCGTGCAGCGTCCACCGGCGCACGTCCCACAGGTGCTTCCACAGGGCGTAGATGACAGGGAAGCCGATGCTGCCGAGGAAGACCGCCGCCATGAGCACGGTCATCAGTACGTAGTCGTCGGCGAAGGGGGTCAGTCCGCCGGGGTTGGGGGTGAACCCGGTGTTCGTGAACGCCATCGCGGCGTAGAACGGCGCCTCCCACAGGGCGTCCAGCGCGCTGATGCCCGCGAGCAGCAGCAGCGGGTAGAGCGCGAGGGCGACCGCGCCCTCGATCACGAGGGTCGACAGCGCGACGGTGCGAAGAAGTTGGCCGACCTCGCCGAGGCGCACCGTCTGACCCTCGTTGACCGGACCGGCGTGCGCGCGCAGGGGGTTGCTGTCGCTGGCGGCGATGAGCTTCGCACGCAGGCCGAGGCGCTTCGAGATCACCAGGCCCAGGATCGAGGCGAGCGTGAGCACGCCCATGCCGCCGATGTTGACGCCGACGAAGATGATCACCTTGCCCAGCGGCGAGAAGTGCGTGGCGATGTCGACCGTGGTCAGACCGGTGACGCAGATCGTCGAGACGGCGGTGAACACGGCGTCGGCGAGCGAGGTGCGTCCTGTCGTGGATGCCGCCGGAATCGACAGCAGCGCGGTGAACAGCAGGATCAGCGACGCGAAGACGAGCACCGCGAAGCGCGAGGGAGAGGACGTGGTGAGATGACGGATCGCGTCCCAGGTGCGTTGCAGGGCGCGCGTGATGCGGCCAGCGAACGACCCTCTGGGGTCCGTCGCCATGCGTCCACCCTTTCGCCGGAAGTCCCCGGTCATGGTACTCCGGCGGGTGCGCGACTACTCTGATTCCATGGCGGACATCTTCGACGTGATCGCAGACGGCACCCGTCGAGAGATCCTCCGGATCCTCCTCGACCGCTCCGCCGGGGGCGAGCACGGCACGAGCGTGTCGCAGATCGTGCAGGAACTCGGCGCAAGCCAGCCGACGGTCTCCAAGCACCTCAAGGTGCTGCGCGACGCGCACCTGGTCACCGTGCGCGAGGAAGGGCAGCACCGGTTCTACAGCCTGGCGGCGGGCCCGCTCGACGAGGTCGACGACTGGCTGCTCCCGTTCCTCGACGACGGCTCGCCGGCCGGCATCGACCGCGACGGCGCGCCGCTGCCCGACTCCGCAGCCCATGCGGCCGATGTGGTCGGCCGGGCTGCGGCATCCGCCAAGCACGCGCTCGAGAGTGCGCTGCGCAAGATCCCCGGGCGCTGAGCGCGCGTCATCCCCGGGCGCTGAGCGCGCGTCGTCCCAGTCGTCACACACGTCACACCCGTTTACACGAGTCCCGCCGAGGCTCTAGAGTGTCGTGAACGGCGCATGTCGCGCCGTGTCTGGGGAGAGGAAGTCGAGATGGCCGAGCTGCCGGACGTGCGGTTCCTCACCGTCGCCGAGGTCGCCGAGCTCATGCGCGTCTCGAAGATGACCGTGTACCGCCTCGTGCACTCGGGTGAACTTCCCGCCGTGCGCTTCGGACGCAGCTATCGCGTGCCCGAAACGGCGGTCACACAGGCCCTGCAACGGCCCATCGCCGACGTCGGCTAGACTGTTCCGAGGCATTTTTCCGTATCTGCCCGGTTCCGGGGCGCGAAACCGCGTCCAGATCCCCGATCTAGTGAGGTTCTTCCGTGGGCTCTGTCATCAAGAAGCGCCGCAAGCGCATGGCGAAGAAGAAGCACCGCAAGCTGCTTCGCAAGACCCGCCACCAGCGCCGCAACAAGAAGTAAGCGGCATACGACACCAAGCGCCTGTCCTGTGGACGGGCGCTTCGTGTGTGCGGGCAGGGGATCCGCTCAGCGGTCCTCGTCGCTGCGGACGATCGGGATCGCGGCGGTGAACTCGGCCGCCCGACGGTCGGCGTCGTCACTGCCGCTGAACAGCCCCTCGCGACGATGGTGTCCGGCCGGCTCGCCGGCATCCGCCTTCTCGCTGTCGGCGACCGCCGCGTACTGGCTGAGCTCGACGCGCTGCACGGGCAGGGATGCCGGCGCCGCCGTGCGCGCCCACGCCACCAGCTCCTCGCGCACGAGGCACCGCAGGTCCCACAGCAGCGACGCGTTCGCGGCGCTGACGACGACCCGCACCTGCACGTGGCCGCCGGTCGCGTCGGTGACCTGCACCGACTTGGACCGTCCGTCCCACAGGTCGGTGTCGGCGAGTACGTCGTCGAGGCGCTCGCGGATGCCCTCGACGGGCACGCGCCAGTCCAGGTCGAGCTCGACGGTGCCGAGGATCTCGCTGCCGCGTCGCGTCCAGTTCGTGAAGGCCTGCGTGGTGAAGTACGTGCACGGCACGATGAGGCGCCGTTCGTCCCACAGGTTCACGACGACGTACGACAGCGTGATCTCGCCGACGCGACCCCACTCGCCCTCG
>JAUHVN010000524.1 GCA_030425055.1 Actinomycetes bacterium
CGGCCATCTCATTGCGGCTGAGCGCCATGTCAGGCTCCTTCCGGCGTCGAGACGGTGCGTCGCTCGATGCGCTTCTCGATGTCGGTGCCCACCTCGACGATGCGGTGCACGTAGACGCCCGGCAGGTGGACGCAGTCGGGGTCGAGCTCGCCGGGATCGACGATTTCTTCGACCTGGGCGATGCACACCCGGCCGGCCATCGCGGCGAGCGGGTTGAAGTTGCGCGCCGCCTTGTTGAAGATCAGGTTGCCGTGGCGATCGCCGCGCAGGGCGTGCACGAGCGCGAAGTCGGTGACGATCGACTCCTCGAGCACGAAATCCCGCGCGGTGCCGTCGACCTCGAAGGTGCGCACGTCCTTGACCGGGGATGCCACGGCGATGCCGCCGGCGCCGTCGTACTTGCGCGGCAGACCGCCCTCGGCGACCTGCGTGCCGACACCGGTCTGCGTGTAGAAGGCGGCGATGCCCGACCCGCCGGCGCGCAGCTTCTCGGCGAGCGTACCCTGCGGGGTGAGTTCGAGCTCGAGTTCGCCCGAGAGGAACTGCCGCTCGAACTCCTTGTTCTCGCCGACGTACGACGAGGTCATCTTGCGGATGCGCTTGGCGTTGAGCAGGATGCCGAGGCCCCAGTCGTCGACGCCGCAGTTGTTGCTGACGATGCTGAGATCGGTCGTGCCCTGCGCGAGCAGGGCCTCGATCAGGGCGATCGGGTTGCCCGAGAGTCCGAATCCGCCGACCGCGAGCGAGGCTCCGTCGGGGATGTCGGCAACGGCCTCGGCAGCTGAGGCCCACGTCTTGTCGATCACGTGCCACTCCTTCGTTGCCTGATGGTTCGATCCTCGCCGCCGCAGGTCGCGGCCGCGGCATCCGCGTTTGCCATGTGGAGTGCACGCGCCGTACTGTCCATATCGTGGACACGCCCGCAAGCAAGCGCACGATCCCCGGCGCGCAGTCGATCGCGCGGGCCGCGGCGCTGCTGCGCCTGGTGACCTCTGCGGGCGAGTCCGGGATGCCGGTGGCCGACCTCGCCCGTCGCGCCGACCTCACGCGGCCGACGACGCACCGGCTGCTGACCGCGCTGCGCCACGAGGGGCTCGTCGACCAGGACGAGCGCAGCGGGCGCTGGGTTCCCGGGCCGGAGCTCTACCTCATGGGCACCGTGGCGGCATCCCGCTACGACATCACCGCGGTCGCGCGTGACATCGTGCGCTCGCTCGCCGTGCGCACCGAAGAGAGCGCGTTCCTCTCGGTGCGCCGCGGCGACGAGACCGTGTGCCTGCTGCGCGAAGAGGGCAGCTTCCCCATCCGCTCGTTCGTGCTCTCCGAAGGCGTGCGGTTCCCGCTCGGCGTGGCATCCGCTGGACTCGCGATCCTCGCGTTCCTGCCGCCTCACGATGTGGACGCGTACTTCGAGAGGCATCCAGAGCTCGCCAGCGACTGGGGCGCGTCGCATGCACCGCAGCGGCTGCGCGCGCGGCTGCGCGACACGCAGGAGCGCGGGTATGCCATCAACCCGGGCCTCATCGTCGAGGGCAGCTGGGGAATGGGGGCCGCCGTCTTCACGCGCGAGGGGCACGCGCAGTGGGCGCTGAGCCTCACCGGTGTCGAGTTCCGCTTCGGGGCCGACCGCCTCGCCGACCTCGGCCGCACGCTCCTCGCCCATGCGCACCAGCTCACGACCCGCATCGCCGCCGGGCGCT
>JAUHVN010000525.1 GCA_030425055.1 Actinomycetes bacterium
GTCCGCCCGCCCCCGCAACGCCGCGGGCAGGGTGTCGTGCCAGCGACCCGGCGGCGTCGGCACCGCCGTGCGCACGCCCACCTGGACGATCACCGCGCTCTCCCGCCCGACCGTCGCGACCTCGGGCCGCAGCACGCGCGAGACGGTGTCGATCCGCCGCGCGAAGTAGAGGGAGGCCAGGCTGATCGCCACGACGGCGACCAGCAGCATCCCGAAGTACATCAGCTCGATCACACCGAGCTCGCTCGCCGCGATGAAGCACGCGGCCGCGAGGACGAGCGCACCCGTGCCGCGGACGGTCAGCGGCCACAGGCGTCTCATGATCGGCTCACTGGCGCGCGGCGATGGGCACGCGCACCGAGGCGGCGATGCGGTCGAGGATCGCGGTGATGGCGTCGGCCGTGCTGCGTGCGCGCGAGCCGCCGCTCGAGCGCGAGGGGATGAGACGGTGGGCGAGCACGGGTGCGAGCTGCTGGGTGATGTCGTCGGGGATCACGAACCCGCGACCCTCGAGGGCGGCCCACACCTTGGCGGCGCGCACCAGCTGCAGCGTCGCGCGCGGGCTGGCCCCCAGACGCAGGTCGGCGTTCGTGCGGGTGGCGTGGGCGAGCGCGACGGCGTAGTCCTCGATCGCGGGGGCGACGTGGACGCCGCGCGCGAAGGCGATGAGCTCGATGACGCGCTGCGCGGTCACGACAGGCGTCACGGCGTCGAGCGGATTGACGGTCTCGCGCTGTCGGAGCATGTTCGCCTCCGCGCGCGCATCCGGATAGCCCATCGAGATGCGCATCATGAACCGGTCCCGCTGCGCCTCGGGCAGCGCGTACGTGCCCTCCATCTCGAGCGGGTTCTGCGTGGCGACGACGAGGAACGGGTCCGGCAGACGGTGGGTGAGCCCGTCGACGGTCACCTGTCGCTCCTCCATGGCCTCGAGCAGCGCCGACTGGGTCTTGGGCGACGAGCGGTTGATCTCGTCGGCGATCACGATGTTCGCGAAGATCGCGCCGCGCTTGAACTCGAACTCGCGCTCCACCGGGTTGAAGACGCTGACACCGGTCACGTCGCCCGGCAGAAGGTCGGGGGTGAACTGGATGCGGCGGACCGTGGCGTCCACGGATGCCGCGAGCGCACGGGCGAGCATGGTCTTGCCGACGCCCGGTACGTCTTCGATGAGCAGATGCCCCTCGGCGAGCAGGCACACCAGGGCGCTCTTGATCGCCTCGGGCTTGCCGTCGATCACGCCGTGCACCGAGGCCAGGATCGACTCGGTCGTGCGCGCGAAGCTCTCGGGAGTCAGCTCGCCGGCGGGCTCTGTCACGTCATGCGTCGTCGCGGTGTCCGTCACGTGCGACCTCCTCGCGGGGCGGGCGGGCTTCGTCGGGTCGAGGCGCCATCGCCCTGTTCGATCGTAACAACGCGGGCCCTCCCGGGGGCCTGGGAGATGCCTCCACGATGCGACGCCCGGCGAAGGGACATTGGTCCCTGTGCCGCGAGGCCCGGTCGAGGCAGGATGTGACCATGAGCGATGTCGCCCCCGATCCGCCGGCCCGCCGATCCCGGATCCTCCTGATCTCCCTGGCCGTCGCCGTCGCGATCGTCGTCGTGGTCGCCCTCATCGCGGTGTTCGTCCAGCACGAGCCCGCCCAGTACGCCGAGGACACCCCCGAGGGCGTGGTGCAGCGCTACGCCCAGGCG
>JAUHVN010000526.1 GCA_030425055.1 Actinomycetes bacterium
GAGGCGGTTCGTCCCCACGATGAAGTGGCTGAGCACCAGGAACCCCTCGACGACCGCTTCGACCTGCGGCTCGAGTCCGAGCATCTGCAGCTGGCGGGTGGCCGAGGTGAAGGCCGACCGCGAACGATAGGTGAAGACCCACGGCGACTCGGCGAGGAGCTCCATCGTGAGTCCGTCGGCGACGGCCTCGTTGTCGTCGGATGCCACAATCACCCAGCGGTCGCGCCACAGATCCTCGTAGGGCAGATCGGTGAGATAGCCGTGCGGGATGACCATCGCGTCGGCCGAGCGCAGGCTGGTCGCCGCGTCCTCGACGATCGACGGGCTGTGCAGCGTGTACCGGAACCTGACGCCCGGGGCGGTCCTCGCCGCGACGCGCGAGACGGCGGCGCCGATCGTCGCGAAGCCGTAGTCCGAGCCGTAGACGACGAACTCACGGGTCGAGTCGTGCGGCGTCCACGTCGCCTGGCTCTCGAAGACCCGTCGCGCCGCGTCGAGCGCGACCGCGGTGTGCTCGGTGAGCCGCAGCGCGAGCGGTGTGAGCTCGTACGTGTTGCCGCGGCGCGCGAGGATCGGATCGTTGAAGTGCGTGCGCAGTCGAGCCAGCGACGCGCTCAGCGCGGGTTGGCTCAGGTGCAGCCGCTCGGCGGCGCGTGTCACGCTCCGCTCGGTGAGCAGCGCGTCCAGCGCGACGAGCAGGTTGAGGTCGAGTCGGGACAGCAGCGGGTAGTCGGCCACGGCGTTGTGATCCTCCGTCCAGCGGGTCCGCCCATCCTATCGACTCGATCTATGCCGGCGGCATCCGTCATTCGTCGAAGCGATGCCGCCTGATCGAGACGATCCCTCTCTCCATCGATCAGAAAGCCCACTCCCATGTACCAGCTCGCACCCAACATCGAGCTCCTGTTCACCGAGGCCGGCGACTACCACGACCGCGTGCGCGCAGCCGCTGCGGCCGGATTCGACGCCGTCGAGATGTGGGGGCCGACCGGGGTGGACGCCCCGGCGCAGCCCAAGGATCTCCCCGCTCTGAAGGCGGCCCTCGAAGAGACCGGCACGCAACTGACCGCGCAGCTGTCGGAGCCGCGCACGCAGTTCATGATCCCGCCGTGGGACCACTCCGAGTTCTTCCGCAAGCTCGACGAGGGGGTCGAGATCGCCCACCAGCTGGGCACTCCGCGGATCGTCGTCGGCAGCGGCACGGGCTTCGGGGGCTGGAAGCGCCAGGTGCAGCTCGACAAGCTCATCGAGATCTACCAGCAGGCGACGGCCCAGATCGACGGCTCCGGAATCACGCTCGTGCTCGAGCCGGTGAACGTGCGCGTCGACCACCCCGGATCGCTGCTCGACCGCACCGCCGAGGCCGTCTACGTCGCGCGCGGTGTGGACTCCGACCACTTCGGCGTGCTCTACGACATCTACCACTCGGCCGTCGAGGGCGAGGACATGGCGGCCGAGCTCGCGAACGCGGGCGACATCGTGAAGTACGTGCAGCTCGCCGACGCTCCAGGTCGCGGTGAACCCGGCGCCGGCGACCTCGACTGGCCGGAGCGACTCGGCATCCTGCGCGCGTCCGGGTACGACGGCCCCATCGGCCTCGAGTACTACCCGACGACCGAGTCGGCGGCATCCGTCGCGCGCATCGTGGAGTGGGCGGCGTCGGCATGAGCGGACGCGGCTATCCCGAGCGCGTC
>JAUHVN010000081.1 GCA_030425055.1 Actinomycetes bacterium
CTCGAACGCGCCCACGATGTGCGCGATGCTGGTGCGCGGCCGCAGCATGTCGTTGCCGCCGCCGTTGAACGACAGGTGCGTGGGCTTCAGGGCGAGCGCGGGTTCGAGCTGCTCGTCGACGATGGGGCGCACGAGCTTGCCGCGGATCGCGAAGTTCGCGTATTCGACGGGCTCGCCGGCACCCGTCGCCCAGCCCTGCGCGACGAGGTCGGCCCAGCCGCGGACGTGACCATCGGGCAGCTCGTCGCCGATGCCCTCGCTGAACGAATCGCCGATCGCGACGTACCGCACTGCCATGACTTCAGCCTACGGGCCGGTCAGCGGGCATCCAGACTCGCACCACGACGGTCGGCCAGTCCCCACGCGGCGACCGCGGCCACACCGAAGAACACCGCGAACACGACGAAGAGAAGGGGCGTGCCGCCGGCGAGCAGCAACGGAGGCACGGCGAGCGGCGCCAGGATCGACGCGATGCGTCCGACGCCGGCGGCCCATCCCGACCCAGTCGCGCGCAGCGACGTCGGGTACATCTCGGGGGTGACCGCGTACAGCGCTCCCCATGCACCGAGGTTGAAGAACGAAAGTGCCATCCCCGCCCCGATGATGAGTGCCTCGGTGCCCGCGGTGCCGAACACGATGGCCGACAGTGCCGAGCCGACGAGGAACACCGAGAGGGTGGTGCGCCTCCCCCACACCTCGATGAGCCAGGCGGCTGCGGCATACCCCGGCAGCTGGGCGAGCGTGATGATGACGGTGAAGCCGAACGACCGCACGAGATCGTAGCCCTGCGCCACGAGGATCGACGGGATCCAGATGAACGCTCCGTAGTACGCGAAGTTGACGCAGAACCACACGAGCCAGAGCGACGCGGTGCGCAGCCGGAATTCACCCGACCACAGGGTGCGGAGCCGCTGGCCGACGGTCGTCGCCGCCGGAGGGATCGTGATCGGCCCGGTGGTCAGCCGCCGGCGGGCCTCCGCCGTCATCGAAGCGCTGGATTCGAAGGACGAGACCACGCGGTCGGCCTCGTCGACCCTTCCCTGCCGCTCGAGCCAGCGTGGTGACTCGGGCAATCCCCACCTCACGACGAGGGCGTACACGGCGGGGACGGCGCCGATCGCGAACGCCCAGCGCCACCCGTCGTCATTGCCGGGGATCACCAGGAACCCGATGAGCGCCGCAGCCGTCCAGCCGACGGCCCAGAACGCCTCGAGGATCACGATGAGTCTGCCGCGCATCCGCGCGGGCGCGAACTCGCTGACGTAGGTCGCGGCGACCGGCAGCTCGGCACCGAGCCCGAGTCCGACGAAGAAGCGCAGGGCGATCAGCAGCGCGACTCCGCCGACGAGGGCGCTCGCGCCCGTCGCGATGCCGTACACCAGCAGCGTGATCGCGAAGACTTGACGTCGGCCGAAGCGATCGGCGAGCAGTCCGCCGAGGGTGGCGCCGACCGCCATGCCCACGAACCCCATCGACGCGATCCACGAGGTCTCGGTCGGACTCAGCTCCCACTGCACCGCCAGCGCCGCGATGACGAACGAGATGAGCCCCACATCCATCGCGTCCAGGGCCCAGCCGATCCCCGACCCGGTCAGCACCCGCAGGTGCATTCGCGTGAACGGCAGGCGATCCATGCGTCCCGACAGGGTCGCGTCGTCGGTGCGGGCATCCGTCATGAGCGACATCGTACGGATGCCGTGCCCGTCGCGGCCGCTCAGGACAGCATGTCGCGCACGAGTGGCACGACCTGGGTGCCGTACAGCTCGATCGAGCGCATCAGAGCCGGGTGGCCGAGCGTTCCGGTGGAGAACTTCATGTCGAAGCGGTCGACGTCGAGCGTGCGCATCGTCTCGGCGATCTTGCGCGCGACCGTCTCGGGCGACCCGACGTAGAGCGCACCCTCGGGCCCGAGATCGTGCTGGAAGCGCAGACGGTTGTACGGCGGCCATCCGCGTTCGCGGCCGATGGTGTCGTTCATCGCCTGGAAGCCCGGATACGCCTCCTCCCATGCCTGGTCGTCGGTGGGCGCGACATGACCCGGCGAATGCACGCCGATCGGCTTCGACGGATGCTCGAAGGTCTCCAGCGAACGACGGTAGAGATCGACGAACGGCCGGAAGCGTGCCGCCGGGCCGCCGATGATCGCGAGCATCAGACCGAATCCGTACCGGGCGGTGCGCACGACCGACTCCGGTGATCCCCCGACGCCCACCCAGGTCGTGAGACCGTTCTCGGTCTTGGGGAAGACGTCGGCATCCTGCAGGTCGGGCCGCATCGTGCCCTGCCACGTGACCGGCTCCTCCGTGAGCAGGCGTGAGAACAGGTCGAGCTTCTCGTCGAAAAGGGCCTCGTAGTCGCGCAGGTCGTAGCCGAAGAGCGGGAATGACTCGATGAAGGATCCGCGTCCGAGGATGACCTCCGCACGGCCGTTCGAGACCGCGTCGAGCGTCGAGAACCTCTCGAACACGCGCACGGGGTCATCGCTCGACAGCACGGTCACCGCGGTGCCCAGGTGGATCCGCGTCGTGCGCGCGGCGGCCGCAGCGAGCACGATCTCGGGGCTCGACACCGCGAACTCGCGGCGGTGGTGCTCCCCCACCCCGAAGAACGCCAGCCCCACCTCATCGGCGAGCACCGCCTGGTCGACGACGTCGCGGATGGTCTGGGCCGCGCTGACGCGCTCGCCGTGCTCATCGAGGGTGATGTCGCCGAACGTGTCGAGTCCCATAGCGATGGAGTCGGAGTCTGCCATGTCGCCTTCTTTCTATTCGGATGAATGAACCGCCGTCCTGCGGCATCCATTCCCGCCCGCATGCGCTCGGCGTACCGTGAACATCATGGTCCTCTTCGCCGATCGTGCCGAGGCCGGCCGTCTGCTCGCACCGCTGCTCGAGCCATGGGCGTCGCCTCGCACGGTCGTGTTCGGCATCGCACGAGGCGGGGTGGTCGTCGCCGCTCCCGTCGCCCGGCATCTCGGCGCTCCGCTGCGCGCCGCCGTCGTGCGCAAGCTCGGCTCACCGGGCAACGAGGAGTACGCACTCGGGGCGATCGCCGATTCGGCCCGCGTGATCGACGCGGATGCGGTGGCGCGCACGGGAGCGAGCACCGCCGACGTCGCCGACGTCGAAACCCGCGAGCGTGCAGAGCTGGCTCGCCGGACCGCGCTCTTCGGATCGCCGCCGCCGGACGAGGTGACGGGTGCCGCGGCGATCGTCGTCGACGACGGCGTCGCGACGGGGGCGACGGCGACCGCCGCCTGCCGATCCCTGCGCGCCCGCGGGGCGGCGTCGATCGTGCTCGCCGCACCGGTCGCGCCGGCTCGCTGGGAGCCCGAGGCGGGCGTCGTCGATGCGTACGTGTGCCCGCATCGCGAGGCGGAGTTCTGGGCGGTGGGTCCCTTCTACGCCGACTTCCGGCAGACGACGGATGCCGAGGTCGCCGCGCTGCTCGCCGACGACCCCGGCTCGGTGTGAGACTTCAGCGCGTGAGCGCGCTGCGCAGCGTGTCGAGGCCGACGCTGCCGACATCGAGAGCGCGCTTATGGAACTCCTTGATCGAGAAGCCGGCTCCCTCGCGCTCGCGCAGCTCGTCGCGCAGCTCTTCCCAGATGCGCTGACCGACCTTGTACGACGGCGCCTGTCCCGGCCAGCCGAGGTACCGGTTCACCTCGAAGCGGATGAACTCATCGGGCATGTTCACGTTCCCCCGCATGAAGTCGAGGGCGTAGTCGGCGTCCCACGCCCCTGCGCCGTCCGGACGGGGCTTGCCGAGGTGCACGCCGAGGTCGAGCACGACGCGCGCGGCGCGCATCCGCTGGCCGTCGAGCATCCCGAGCCGGTCGGCGGGATCGTCCAGGTAGCCGAGCTGCTCCATCAGCCGCTCCGCATACAGGGCCCAGCCTTCGGCGTGCCCCGAGGTTCCGGCGAGAAGACGGCGCCACGAGTTCAGCTGTGCGCGGTTGTAGACCGCCTGCGCGATCTGCAGGTGGTGGCCCGGAACACCCTCGTGGTACACGGTCGTCAGCTCGCGCCACGTGTCGAACTCGGTGACTCCCTCGGGCACGGACCACCACATGCGGCCGGGGCGCGAGAAGTCGTCCGTGGGACCGGTGTAGTAGATGCCGCCTTCCTGGGTCGGCGCGATGCGGCATTCGAGCCGACGGATCGGCTCGGCGATGTCGAAGTGGGTGCGGCCGAGCTCTTCGACCGCACGATCGCTCGTCTCCTGCATCCAGCGCTGCAGCGCGTCGGTGCCGTGCAGCTTTCGGGACTGATCCTGCTCGAGGTGCGCGACGGCCTCGGCGACGGTGGCACCCGGCAGGATCTCGTTGGCGATCGCCTCCTGCTCGGCGACCATGCGCGCGAGCTCTTCGATGCCCCACTCGTAGGTCTCGTCGAGGTCGACGGCGGCACCGAGGAACCGTCGGGAGTGCAGCGCGTAGAGCTCGCGGCCGACCGCGTCGACCTCGGATGCCGCGGGGGCGAGCTCCGACCCGAGGAAGGCGGCGAGTTCGTCGTACGCGACCCGCGCGGCGTTGGCGCTGTCGGAGAGTTCGCGCACGAGCGACGCCGGCAGCTGGCCGTCGTCGGGGGCCGCGTCGCCGGCGAAGGCCGCGAAGAACCCGTTGTCGGCGGTGTAGCGCGCGATCTGGGTGATGACCTCGACGACCTGGCGTCGTGCGGGCACGACGCCCTCGGCGATGCCGCCGCGGAGCGTCTCGATGTAGCCGGACACGGCGCCGGGGATGGCGTCGAGCCGCTTCGCGACCACCGACCAGTCGTCGGCCGTCGCCGTCGGCATGAGGTCGAAGACGGCGCGGATGTCCTGCGCCGGCGAGGCGATCACGTTGAGGTCGCGCAGGTGCCAGCGCGCGTCGTGCAGCTCGAGCGTCAGCTCGAGGTCGCGGGTGAGGTCGTCCTTCGTGACGACGTCGATGTCGTCGACCGGGGCGGCGTCGCGCAGGGCCGAGAGGGTGCTGCGGACGGCGGCCGCGACCTCATCCTGCCCGGCAGGCGAGTAGTCGGCGAGGCGGCCGTCGGGGTCGGGGCGTCCGATGTACGTGCCCAGTTCAGGCACGAGGGTGGCGAGGGTGTCGACCCACGCGTCGGCGATCGTATCGACCGGCGTCGGGGTACGGGTGGCGTCTGTCATGGAATCGAGCCTAGACAGCGCCGATGGCGCCGCAAAACGTCAGTGCGCCGCTTCGTTCCAGTCGGCGCCACGGCCGATCTGCACGTCGAGCGGCACAGAGAGGTCGGCGGCTCCGCCCATGCGCGTGCGCACGATCGACTCGGCCTCGTCCCACTCCCCCGGTGCGACCTCGACGACGAGCTCGTCGTGGATCTGCAGCAGCACACGCGACGCGAGTCCGCGTGCCGTGAACTCGTCGTGGATGCGGAACAGCGCGATCTTCATGATGTCGGCCGCGCTGCCCTGGATGGGGGCGTTCAACGCGGCACGCTCGGCGTTCTCGCGCAGCACGCGGTTGGGACTCGACAGGTCGGGGAACGGCCGTCGCCGACCGAAGATCGTCTCGGTGTAGCCGTCGATGCGCGCCTGCTCGACGGACGAACGCAGATAGTCGCGCACGGCACCGAAGCGGGCGAAGTACTCGAGCATGAGCTGCTTCGCCTCGGGCTGCTCGATGCGCAGCTGCTTCGACAGCCCGAACGCCGACAGGCCGTAGACGAGGCCGTACGACATGGCCTTCACCTTCGTGCGCATGAGCGGCGACACGTCTTCGGGCTCGACCGCGAAAACGCGCGCCCCGACGAAGCGGTGCAGGTCCTCACCCGAGTTGAACGCCTCGATGAGGCCGGGGTCTTCGGACAGATGCGCCATGATGCGCATCTCGATCTGCGAGTAGTCGGCCGTCAGCAGCGTTTCGTAGCCATCACCCACGACGAACGCCGAGCGGATGCGGCGGCTCTCGTCGGTGCGGACCGGGATGTTCTGCAGATTGGGGTCGGTCGAGGACAGTCGGCCCGTCTGGCTGCCCGTCTGCACATACGTGGTGCGGATGCGGCCGTCGGCCGCGATCGCAGAGTCGAGCGACTCGATGATCTGACGGAGCTTGGTCGCCTCGCGATGCTGCAGCAGCAGGTCGAGGAAGGGGTGCGGTGCGGTCTCCTGCAGGTCGGCGAGCACCGCGGCGTCGGTGGAATAGCCGGTCTTCGTCTTGCGGGTCTTCGGCAGCGAGAGCTCTTCGAAGAGCACCTCCTGCAGCTGCTTCGGCGAGCCGAGGTTCACCTCGTGCCCGATCGTCGCGTAGGCCTGCTGTGCGATGGCGTCGGCGCGTTCGGCCAGTTCGGCCGAGAACGTCGAGAGCGTCTCGTGCGACACGGCGACGCCCGCGAGCTCCATGTCGGCCAGGGTCTGCAGCGTCGGCAGCTCGATGTCGGTCAGGACCTCGGTGACCCGGGGCGCGAGGGCGGCGCGCAGCGCTTCCGTCACGCGGCGCACGTACCAGGCGAGCTGGCCGGGCGTGGCGCCGTCGGTCTCGGGCACCAGCTGCGAGGGGTCGGCCTCGGGCAGCTTCTCGTCGAGATAGCGGTCGACGAGGTCGGCGAGCGACTTGTCGGCGAAGCTCGGGCGCAGCAGCCACCCGGCGAGGATCACATCGAACGCGATGCCGTCCACGCGCACACCCGCCCGGCGGAGTGCCTTGACCTGCGGCTTCGCATCGCTGAGCAGCTTGGGGGCGGATCCCTCGAGCCAGCCGCGCAGCGCCTCGGCCACCTCGTCGCTCCACGTGATCTCGACCGCGTCGTCGCCGCGCGACAGTCCGAGCCGGTGCGGGAGTCCGCCCGCGATGTCGACGACGACGCCCACCTCGGCGTCGGATGCCGAGACCCACGCCGCCAGAGCGGCGGCATCCGGCTCGGTGGGCACCGGCATCTCGGCGACGGGTGCCGCGGCGACCGTCATCGCCTCGTCGGCGCCCGCAGCCTCGAAGACGCGCGGCAGGAGTGTGCGGAACTCGAGGCGGGAGAAGATGTCGCGCACCGCCTGGGCATCGATCGGCTGGACGGCGAGGTCGGCCGGCCCGACGGGCAGCTCGACGTCGGTCAGCAGGCGGTTGAGCGCGCGATTGCGGCGCACGTCGTCGAGGTGCTCTCGCAGGTTGCCGCCGACGACGCCCTTGATCTCGTCGGCCCTGTCGAGCACCGCGTCGAGGGTGCCGAACTGGGTGAGCCACTTGACCGCGGTCTTCTCGCCGACCTTGGGCACGCCGGGGAGGTTGTCGCTCGTCTCGCCGACGAGAGCCGCGATGTCGGGATACTGCGCCGGCGGAAGGCCGTACTTCTCGATGACGGCGGCGGGATCGTAGCGCTTGAGCTGCGACACGCCCTGCACGTTGGGGTACAGGAGGGTGACGTCGTCGCTCACGAGCTGGATCGTGTCGCGGTCGCCCGAGCAGACGAGGACGTCGAAGCCCTGCGCGGCGCCCTGCGTGGCGAGGGTCGCGAGGATGTCGTCGGCCTCGATGTCCTCCTGCTGGAGCACCGTGATGCTCATGGCCGCGAGGCAGTCCTGCAGCAGCGGGATCTGGCCGCGGAACTCGGCGGGCGTCTCGGAGCGGTTCGCCTTGTACTCGCTGTACTCACGGGTGCGGAACGACTGCCGGGAGGTGTCGAATGCCACCGCCATGTGGGTCGGCTTCTCGGCCTTGATGAGGTTGATCAGCATCGCCAGGAACCCGTAGATGCCGTTGGTGTGCTGACCGTCCTTCGTCGAGAAGTTGTCGACCGGCAGTGCGTAGAACGCCCGGTAGGCGAGCGAGTGCCCGTCGACGACCAGCAGGGTAGGCTTTCCGGAGTCCGTCACCCTGCAAGCGTAGCCGGGGCCGGCGACAGCCCCCCGACCGAGAGCGAGCGATGGCAGACGAGCCGACGGAGGCCGCGCAGGCCGTGAACGCCATGGAGTGGGCGGCGCGCCGCGGTGTCGGCTCCCTCGCCGACAAGATGGGCTTCGAGTGGGTCGAGTTCACCCTCGACCGCTGCGTCGCGACCATGCCGGTCGAGGGGAACACTCAGCCCGTCGGTCTCATGCACGGCGGCGCATACGTCGTGCTCGGCGAGTCGCTCGGCTCGATGGCGGCAAACCTCCACGCGGGTCCGGACCGGCTGGCCGTCGGCGTCGACATCAACGCCACGCACACCCGCTCGGCGACATCGGGCACGGTGACCGGCGTCTGCACGCCGATCCACCTGGGGCGCACGATCACGGTGCATCAGATCGTCATCACCGACGATCAGGGCCGGCTGTGCTCGACGGTTCGCATCACGAACCACATCAAAACGCTCGAGCCCTGATCGGGCGGCGGTCTCGATACACCGGCGCTTCGCGCCGGCACTCGACCTGAGTCGGCTCGCGTCAACGCCGCTGCGCGGCATTGACCCGCAGCCGACTCACTTCTTCGGCGCGAGCTGCTCGATGATCGCCTTGGCGACGTCCTGCATCGTCAGGCGGCGGTCCATGGACGCCTTCTGGATCCAGCGGAACGCCTCGGGCTCGCTCAGGCCCATCTTCTCGTTGAGCAGGCCCTTGGCGCGATCGACGAGCTTGCGGGTCTCGAAGCGCTCGACCATGTCGGCGACTTCGGCCTCGAGCGTGATGATCTGCTCGTGGCGCGCGAGGGCGATCTCGATCGCGGGCAGAAGGTCGTTGGGGGTGAAGGGCTTCACGACGTAGGCGAGGGCACCGGCCTCGCTCGCCCGCTCGACGAGCTCCTTCTGGCTGAACGCCGTCAGCAGCACGACGGGCGCGATGTTGTTCTTGCTGAGCTTCTCGGCGGCCGAGATGCCGTCGAGCTGCGGCATCTTCACGTCCATGATCACGAGATCGGGACGCAGTTCGGTCGCCAGCTGCACCGCGGTCTCGCCGTCGCCGGCCTCGCCCACGACATCGAAGCCGTTGTCGCGGAGGATCTCGACGATATCGAGGCGGATGAGCGACTCATCCTCCGCGACGACGACGCGGCGCGGTGCGGTCTGGGTGCTCTGTTCCTGCTCAGTCACCTTTGAATCCTACGGTATGGTCGATCGCGACCGCGCGACGGGCCGGTGTGGCGGAATGGCAGACGCGGCCGACTCAAAATCGGCTGCCCGAGAGGGCGTGTGGGTTCGAGTCCCACCACCGGTACGGACGGAAGAGCGGATGCCTCATCGGAGGCATCCGCTCTTCGTCGTCCGGTCGGCGGCTCAGGCCCCGAAGTACTGGTTGCCGAGCGCCTTGCTCTTGAGGGCATCGAACTCGCCCTGCGTGATCGCGCCGGAGTCGAGGAGCTCCTTGGCGCGCGCGATGTCCTCGGACGGGCTCGAGGAGGCGGACGGACGGTACGAGTCGTCCTCCGGGGCCGGCATGCGTCGCATCTGCGCGCGCTCCGCCAGGCCGCGCCCGCGCGCGATCAGGTAGATGAGGGCGGTGAGGAACGGCATCGCGACGAGGAAGATGATCCACAGCGCCTTCCACCACCCGTTCAGCGAGTGGTCGCGGAAGAGGTCGGTAATGATGAGGATCACCACGTAGACGTAGGCCACGAAGTAGAAGCTCCACAGCAGGATCCAGAAAAAATCACCGGTCAGGCCCATCTCGGGCACCTCCTCGCTCGACGGTCGGCCCTCAGCGTAGTGGCCTCGCGGCTGTCGCCGCGACCTCTACTCCCGGTATATCGGTGCGCGTCCGAGGACCGCGTCGCCGATCTTGTGGATGCGGATGTCGTTCGTCGACCCGACGATGCCGGGAGGCGATCCCGAGATGACGACGACCTTGTCGCCGTCCTTCGCGAGGTCGTTCGACAGGAAGTGATCGTCGACCTGGATGAACATGCGGTCGGTGTGGGGCACGTGCTCGACGAGTGTGGACTGCACACCCCATGTGAGCGCCATGCGCCGGCGGATCTCGGGCGCCGCCGCGAAGCCGATCATCGGGATGCGCGGGCGCAGGCGGGACATGCGGCGGGCGGTGTCACCCGACTCGGTGAAGATGCAGAGGTACTTGGCTTCGACGAACTCGGCGACCTCGTTCGCGGCGAGGGTGATGGCCCCAGGCTGCGTCCGGGGCTTGGTCG
>JAUHVN010000082.1 GCA_030425055.1 Actinomycetes bacterium
GACCGACTACACCGTCGTCATCGTCACGCACAACATGCAGCAGGCGTCGCGCGTGAGCGACAAGACGGCGTTCTTCAACATCGCAGGCACCGGCAAGCCCGGCAAGCTCATCGAGTACGACGACACCACCGCGATCTTCACGACGCCGTCGGTGCAGGCGACCGAGGACTACGTCTCGGGTCGATTCGGCTAGGCCGCGTCAGCGGGCTACCCGAATCCGGTTGACGGGGAGCGCCGGAGGCGCGTATCGAGACACGGCTAGGCCGCGTCAATCGCGCGGGCTGAGCAGGTACTCGTTGATCGAAGCCGTCAGCTGCGCATCGATGTCGTACGCGATGTCGTCGATCGCCCGGATCGGGGCAGCCAGACGTACGCTCGACAGCAGCCATCCGGCATCCGCATCGGCGAAGCGCGACACGGGCATCGTTTCGTAGCCGGTCGCGTGGCCGAGCGCCTCGAGATGCTCGAAGAGACTCAGCTGCGTGGTGCCGTGCAGGATGCCGCCGGTCGGTGCCGGCGTGAGGAAGCGTCCGTCGACCCGCAGCACCAGGGAGGCCGTCGGGGCCTCGAGCACGAACCCGTCGGACGACACGAACAGCGCATCGTCGGCCCCGCGCCGACGGGCCTCGCGGATCGCGGCCATGTTGACCGCGTATGAGAGCGTCTTGGCGCCCAGCAGCAGCCAGGGGGCGCGAGCAGGCACGTCCATCGCGTAGCCCCGATCGAGCGTCGCCAGACGCACCCCGTCACGGCGCGCCGCACTGTTGTCGGGGGCTTCGGCCGCCGTCGCCCACGCCGTCGGCGCGGGCCCGTGCTCGACTCCGCGGCTGAGGATGAGTTTGATGACGCCTTCGCCATCCGGAGGGCAGCGCAGCGCGACCTCTTCGATCGCCTCGCGCCACTGCCGCAGGTTCGGCGTCGGCAGGTCGCACAGCGCCGCCGAGTGCGCGAGACGCTCGAGGTGCGCGCCGACCTCCTGAGGGTGACGGTCGACGACGCCGATGGACTCGAAGATGCCGTCGCCGCGCTGGGTGCTCAGCTCGCCGACGCTCAGAGCCGGCTCGGAGGGGTCGATCGGGGTGAAGGTGTCGCGGTATCCCTCGCGCGCGTCGTCGGACGCCGCGGGGTCGATCACGAGGGCGAAGCGCCAGGTCATGATCCGAGCCTAGGCCGTGGGAATGCCCACCGCCGCGACGCCGTTACACTGGAACGGCCGGGCCGCAGTAACCCCGGGCTCCATCTTCTGCCGCTGCGAGCGGCCTCGCGCCGAGAGGCGTTCTGCGGCCCGGCATCCTCATCTCCGACGAACGGTCGTCAGGTCAGCGCCTCGCGGCGCCACAGCCCCGCGCAGGCCGCGAGATCGGCGGCGTAGTCCGACAGGCGCAGCGCGCGCGTCGTGAGCGCCGACGAGCGCTCGGGCTCGGTCGGCTCGTAGTCGTCGGCCAGGTGCGTGGCACCGGATGCCTGCACGCGGCAGAACGCCGCGGCGCGGTCGAGGGCGACGGCGAAGTCGCCTTCGAAGAGACCGCGGAGGATCGTGTCGACGAGCTGCACCAGCTCGTCCGGTCCGGCAGGGTTCGGCGCCCCGGCGACGACATCGTCGGACGACGCCAGCTCGACGCGACCGCGCTCGTAGAGCAGCGCCGCGGTGCGGGGGTCGTCGTGGATCATGAGCTGCACGAGGTAGAGACGCCACATCGCGCCCGGCAGCGAGCGAGCCGGCGATCTCGACCACAGCTCGGCGATGTCGTCGATGCCGTGGCTGTCGGTGAAGGCGACCAGCCGGTCGACCACCGCGCCGTCGGGATCGGACCGCACCCGCGACAGCAGGGCCTGCGCCGTGGAGTGGGCGACGCGCGACACCTCGGCGGGATCCTCGGCCGAGAACCGGCGGTCGAACAGTTCGGCGGGCCGGCGCACCGGCTTGTGGAACTCTCGGGGGTTGTCGCTCACCCGGTCCAGGCTACCCGGCCGCCCGAGGCGTCCGGCCGCCCACGGTGCGCACATTCCGCGACTCACGCCTGGTCGATGCGCACCATGTTGCCGGCGGGATCGCGGAACGCGCAGTCGCGCACTCCCCACGGCTGGTCGATGGGCTCCTGCAGCACTTCGGCGCCCGACGCGCGCAGCCGCTCGAACGTGGCATCCAGGTCATCGCTGCGGAACACGAACGGACCGGGAAGCACGCCTTTCGCCAGCAGGCGGTGCAGCGTCTCGCCGTCGTCGGGCGATCGCCCGGCACCGGGAGCCGACAAGACGATCTCGAGACCCGGCTGATCGGGGAAGCCGAGCGTCACCCACCGGAAGCCCTCGTTCGCGACGTCGCCGCGCGGTTCCAGTCCGAGTCCGTCGCGGTAGAACTCGAGGGCGGCGTCGACGTCGTCGACGGTGATCGGGCAGTAGCGCAGGGCGATGTTCGTCATGAGCGACACGCTACGCGCGCGCGGATGCCGCGTCTTCTCCGATCCTGCTCGGAACCGGCGCCGCATACCGGGTGGGCCGGGTGAGCACCTTCGCGATGCACGGCGGCATCGCCTCCACGGCATCGTGCGGGCGGGTGCGGTACGCGCTCGGGCTCTCGCCGACGAGCCGGCTGAAGGCCGAGCTGAACGAGCCGAGCGACGTCGCGCCCACCGCAGTGCAGGCATCCGTCACGCTCGAGACCGCGCGCAGCAGCGCCATCGCGCGCTCGACGCGCCGCGTCATGAGGTACGCGTAGGGCGTCTCGCCGTACGCCGTCTTGAACTCGCGCGAGAAGTGGGCCGGCGACATGAACGCGCGAGCGGCCATCGCGGGCACGTCCAGCGGCTCCGCGTAGGCGCGGTCCATCAAGTCGCGCGCCCTGCGCAGGTGGGCGAGCGTCTGCGGCGACTGCGGAGAGTTCGGCACGCGTCCACGGTAGCCGCCCATCGGGCCGCGGATGTCAAGCCCCAAGGCCGAATCCGCCGCCGGAGGTATCGTCGCCCCCGTGACCGACCTGTGCACGTCCGGCGAGATCTCCACCGGACAGGTGCTCGCGGGGCGCTACCGCCTCGACGAGCGGATCGGCGCGGGCGGAATGGCCGACGTCTTCCGCGCGCAGGATGCCGCTCTGCAGCGCACGGTCGCGATCAAGGTGCTGCGCGCCACCGTCGACGGGCTCGGCACGGTCGAGAGGGCACGCAGCGAGACGACCCTGCTGGCCTCGCTCAACCACCATGCGCTCGTCACGCTCCACGACGCGTACGTGACCGCCGACGAGCCGAGCTATCTCGTCATGGAGTTCGTCGACGGCATGACGCTGCGCGAGTTGATGGATGCCGGTCCCGTCGGCTCGACCGAGGCCGCCGGCATCCTGCGCGACATCGCGGAAGCGCTCCACGTCGCGCACACCGCGGGCGTGGTGCATCGCGACATCAAACCCGCCAACATCCTGCTGACCCCGTCGCCGCTCCCCCACGAACGGTGGCGGCCCAAAGTAGCCGACTTCGGCATCGCCCATCTGCTCGACTCCACGCGGGCGACGACGCCGGGCATGGGACTCGGCACGGCGGCCTACGTCGCCCCCGAGCAGGCGCAGGGTGCGACGCCCGCGCCGGCGGCCGACGTGTACGCGCTCGGCATCATGATGATCGAGGCGCTGTCGGGTACGCGGCCGTTCGCCGACGCCGAGGGCATCGGCACGGTCATCGCGCGCATGTCGCGCGCACCCGAGATCCCCGACGGCGTCGACGAGCGGTGGCACGAGCTGCTGCGGCGGATGACGTCGATCGCTCCTGAGGCGAGGCCGACCGCGCTCGACGTCGCGGTCACGGCTGCGCGTCTGGCCCAGTGGTCGCCGTCCGAGACGGCTGTGACGGCGACGCCGGGCGTCGCGCCCGTCGCCGTTCGCGACAACACCGAGTCGACGGCGGTGCTGCCGCCGATGCCGCCGCTGCCTGCATCCGGCACCTCCACGCGCGCACCGCGCCGTCGCCGGCGCGCGCTCTGGGCCGGCGCGGGAGCGGCCGTCGCGGCCTCGGGCGCCGCGATCCTCATCGCGCTGGGCATGGGGGCGGGCGATGCGCCGTCATCGCTGCCGACGGAACGCGTGGTCGAGCAGACGGCACCGCCCGCCGAGCCCACTCCGTCGCCGGAAGCGACGACGGCAGCCGAGTCCGACCCCGCCCCTCAACCTGCGGCCGTCGTCGGCGCCGGCAACAGCGGCAGCGGCTCCGCGAACTCGGGATCGGGCAACGCCAACGGCGGCGGAAGCGACAACTCGGGCCGTGGGAACAACAACAGCGGCGGGAACGGGAAGGGCAACGGGAACGGGAACGGGAACGGCTGAGCCGCTCACGCCGTGGGGATCGCGACGATCGGGTCGCTCGTGGGCGCACCCGTCGGCGATCCGCCGGCCGGCTCCACGGTCACCGCGATGACATCACCGGGCTCGACGGGGCCCTCGAGCAACGCGGTCGTCGCGTCTCCGGTCGAGGGTTCGAAGAGCCCGGCCGACACCGGGGCGTCGCCCCGCACGAACCACATCTCGTAGGTCTCACCCTCGCCGACGGCGGGGAGCGCGCTCGAGGTGATCACGGCCTTGCCGAGAGACTCGGACCAATAGGCGGTGACCGTCCCGCCGTCGGCGAGCTCACCCGAGGCCTCCTGCGCGTCGGGTGCCGCCTCGATCTCGGAGAGCGCGACGACCGCCGCGGGCCGGTTCAGATAGTCGTTGATGGCGACGGCCCCGTAGCCGAGTGCGACGAGCAGCACGAGGGATGCCGCCAAAGCGAGCAGACCGCGCGTCCAGTTGCGCCGCGCGACCGTCTGGATGGTGTTGGTGGTCGGCGCGGGTTCGACGTACTCGGGTCGCGCGGGTGGCGGCTGCTCCGCGGTGTCCTCGGCCGCGGCATCCGCGGCGACCTTCGCCAGCAGCGTCGAGCGCAGCGTGAGCGGCGGCGGCACCTCGGCGGCACCGTCGGCGAGCGAGGCGGCCGTCGCCGCATCCGTCGTCACGTGGTGTTCCCATTCGGGATGCTCGGCACGCGCCGCCTCGAACGCGGCGAGATCGTCCGGCGACAGCGCATGCAGCGCGTAGCCTGCGGAGAGCTCTGCGAACTGCTCCTCGTTCATGCCGTCACCCCCATCTGCGTCCGAAGACGGGACAGTCCGTCCCGCATCCTCGTCTTGACCGTCCCCAGCGGCGCTCCCACCAGCGCCGAGATCTCGCTCTGACTGTAACCGCCGTAGTAGGCCAGCGTGAGGGCTTCGCGCTGCGGGTCGGGCAAGGTCGCGAGTGCCGTTGCGACCCGCTCGCCCTCGATGCGCAACTCCACCTGCTCGGCCACGCCGTCCTGGCCGACGCCGAGCTCGCGGACCCCGGCCCTCACGTCACGATCGGTGCTCGCTTGCGAGGCGCGCACACGGTCAACCGCCCGGCGATGCGCGATCGTGAGGATCCAGGATCTGCCCTGCCCTCTGTTCGGAGCGAAGCGCGAAGCGGATTGCCACACCTCGAGAAAGACCTCCTGCAGCACCTCTTCGCTCTGCGACCGGTCGACGAGCACACGCAGGATCAGACCGAACACGCGCGCCGACAGCATGTCGTAGACGCGCGCGAAGGCCGTCTGGTCGCCGTCGGCGACACGGCGCAGGAGCTCGCCCACGCGGTCGGCGGAGGGCGCGCCGTCCTCGGGCACGTCCACGCCGTCGATGACCATCCCCCCATCATTCCCTACTCGCGCGCGCGATCCGCCGAACGATCCAATCCGATCTCGGGGGCCTTCCGAATCCCCCTTGACTCCGCACACGGCGGACCCACACGAGGAGGACTCTCATGTCACGCATCACACGCAAGCGGCTCTCTGTCGGCGCTCTGGCTCTGGCGGCGGTCTTCACGCTCTCGGCCTGTTCGATGGGCGCCACCGGCTCCACCGAGGCCGAGCCCGAGGAGACGATGGCCCCGACCGAGACCGAAGAGCCCATGGAGATGGACCCGATGGCGAACCTCGTCGGACCCGGCTGCGCCGACTACGCCGCCGCGGTGCCCGACGGCGCCGGCTCGATCGAGGGCATGTCCGCCGACCCGGTCGCGGTCGCGGCATCCAACAACCCCCTGCTCACCACGCTCGTGGCGGCCGTGAGCGGGCAGCTCAACCCCGATGTCGACCTCGTCGACACCCTCAACGGCAGCGAGTTCACGGTGTTCGCGCCGACCGACGACGCCTTCGCCGCCGTCGACCCGGCCGTCATCGAGTCTCTCAAGACCGACAGCGAGACGCTGACCGCGATCCTCACGTACCACGTGGTCCCCGGTCAGATCGCGCCCGAGGACATCGCCGGCACCCACACGACCGTGCAGGGCGCCGATCTCGAGGTCTCGGGTTCGGTTGACATGCTGACGGTCAACGACGCCGGCGTGATCTGTGGTGGCGTGCAGACCGCCAACGCCACGGTCTACCTCATCGACGGCGTGCTGCTGCCGCCGGCCGAGTGACGGACGGGTCCGGCCGGAACGGGGGTCTCGACCGGACCAGGGGGGACGGCACGGCCGTCGGCGCGATGCGAGGTTCGTGCCGGCGGCCGTTGTCGGTTCACGGCGAGGACGGGTGACCTAGACTGCCAAAGGCGGCCGCGCCGCTGCACGCCCCCGTAGCTCAGAGGCAGAGCAACCGGCTTTTAACCGGTGGGTCGAGATATCGTAATTCTCCGGGGGCACACCTCAGGACTACTCCCCTCCTCCGACACCGCGCGTCAGTCGACGGGCTCGCACACGACGACCGGGATCACGCGGTCGGTGCATTCCTGGTAGTGCGCGTAGTTCGGATACACCTCGACCGCGCGCGACCACAGCGCCGCGCGCTCGTCGCCGGTGGCGGTGCGGGCGCGATAGCGCCGGGTTCCCGCCGCGCCGGTGATGCGCACGTCGGGGTTCGCGCGCAGGTTCAGATACCACGCCGGATGGTGGTCGCCGCCGCCCAGCGAGGCGACCAGCACGATGCGGCCGTCCTGCTGGATCGGCGCCGTCAGCAGCACCGCGCGCTCGCGCCCGGTTCGCCGGCCCGTCGTGTGCAGTTCGACCGCCTCCATGCCGAGGACGAAGCGGCCGATCCGCCCGCCCGACAGGCGCAGGGCCGTGCCGTGGACCGCGCCGAGCAGCCGGACCATCCACTCGGGGTATGCCGCCTTCGCCATACCTCACCCTACGTCGGCGCACGACGCGGGTCAGGGGACGATCACGCGCCGGTCGTCCCATTCGACGGCCCAGCCGAGCTCGGCGAACATGCCCGACAGCACGATCGCGGTGAAGCCCCAGATCACGCGCCCGTCGACCTCGAAGGCCGGCGATCGGTAGAGCGTGCCGCCGAAGCGGTGCTCGGTCACACCGCGGTGGGCGGGGTCGAGCAGGTCGGCCACCGGCACGCGGAACACGTCGACCGACTCGGCGTGGTCGACGGCGGCGACCTGGCTCGGCCGGGTCCACCATGCCGGCACGGGCGTGACGAGATGGTTGCTCACCGGCACGGGCAGCGGCGGCAGGGTGCCCAGCGGCTCGATCCCGGCAGGGTCGACGCCCGTCTCCTCCTCTGCTTCTCGCAGCGCGGCGGCGACGATGTCGTCATCGGATGCCTCGACACGCCCGCCCGGGAACGCGATCTGGCCGGGGTGGCTGCCGAGCGTCGCCGCTCGGCGCAGCAGCAGCACGTCGAGGTCCTCGCTCACGGCACCGTGACCGCGCGCCGGGATGTCGTCGAGCTCGCCGAACAGCACCAGCACCGCGGCCGGACGGCCGGCGGTGGCATCCGGGAACGCCCGCCGCATCGCGGTGTTCCACGTCATGCCGCGAGCGCACAGCTCCTCGAGGTCGGCGCGCGCCGACCGCAGCGGGGCCGTCACAGTCCCGTCACCACGAAGTACGACGCCGACAGCGCGAGCAGTGCGGATGCGATCATGCCCGCCATCGCCGGGATGCGCCCGACGCCGACGCGGCGGTAACGCAGATAGCCGAAGACGCTGACGACGAGCGCCGCGAGCGCCACCAGCAGCCCCACGCGCCAGCTGAGCAGCCCCACGAGCGCCGCGACACCGGCGATGACGAGACCGGTGACGGCGACCGGGTTGCGCGGGATCTCGGGCCGGTCGGACGCGTCGCTCATCGAGCCGACTCGGTGAGCTCGGCACCGGCGTGGGCGAGCTCGGCGAGGGCCGCTTCACTCGACTCGGCGGCGACACCGGCGACGAGGTCGGTGAGCACCCGCACGCGGCGACCGTGGGCGAGGGCGTCCAGTGCGGATGCCCGCACGCAGTAGTCGGTCGCGATTCCGGTGACGTCGACCTCGAGAACGCCGTGCTCCTCGAGCAGCTCGGCGACGGTCCGCCCCTCGTCGTCGACCCCCTCGAACAGCGAGTACGCGGGCTCGCCCTGCCCCTTCTTCACGTGGTGGGTCACAGCCGAGGTGTCGAGGCCGGGATCGTAGTCGGCACCCGCGGTGCCGCCGACGCAGTGCACCGGCCAGCTGTCGACGAAATCGGGCTCACCCTCGGCGAAGTGCCCGCCGTTGTCGTTGTCGCCGTCGTGCCAGTCGCGCGAGGCGACGATGAGCGCGTACTCGTCGGCATGGTCGGCGAGGTGCCGCGAGATCGCCTCGGCGACGGCGTCGCCGCCGTCGACGCCGAGCGCTCCCCCCTCGGTGAAGTCGTTCTGTACGTCGACGATGAACAGCGCCTTGGTCATTCTCCGAGCGTACGACGATACTCGTCGCGCGTCAGCGCGTGCCCGTCGTCGGCGACCAGCGCGGGATCGGTGGATGCCGGCAGCTCTGCGGCATCCGCGGCGACCCCGCCCTCCACCGGCTGCGGTTCGCGGCGCCACAGCTTCGACGGCCACCAGATCGCCCTGCCGATGTCGTACGACAGGGCGGGCACGAGCAGAGAACGCACGACGAAGGTGTCGAGCAGCACGCCGAACGCCACGATGAACGCGATCTGCGCGAGGAAGAGGATCGGGATGACCCCCAGCGCCGCGAACGTGGCGGCGAGCACGAGCCCCGCCGACGTGATCACCCCACCGGTGGCCACGAGGCCGCGCAGGATGCCCGGCCGCGTGCCGTGCACGAGGGACTCCTCGCGCACACGTGACATCAGGAAGATGTTGTAGTCCACTCCGAGCGCGACGAGGAACACGAACCCGTAGAGCGGCACGGCCGGATCACCGCCGGGGAAGTCGAAGATCCCGTTGAAGACGAGTGCGCTGACGCCCAGAGCCGTCCCGAAGGACACGATGACCGTGCCGATGAGGATCACCGGCGCGAGGATCGCCCGCAGCAGCAGCATGAGGATCACGAAGATCACCACGAGGATCACCGGGATGATGAGCGTGCGGTCGCGGATCGACGTATCGTTCGTGTCGATGTCGGTCGCCGTCTCGCCGCCGACGAGCACCGTTCCCTCGCCCAGCTCGTCGTCGAAGGCCACCCGCAGGTCGCGCACCGTGTCTTCGGCGGCGACCGAGTCGGCGGCATCCGTCAGCGTGCCGATGAGCAGCACGTCACCGTTCGAGACCGTCGGCTCGGGAGCCGGCGTTCCGGGCGGTCCCACCGCCTCGTAGACGACCTCGCCGTCCTCGACGCTCACCGCCGCCTGGCCGGTGGGCGAGTCCTCGGATGCCGCCGACACCGAGTCGACGCCATCGCTCGCCTCGAGCACCTCGACGGCGGCCGCGGCGTCGGACTCGTCGACGATGACGTAGACGGGGCTCCCCGAACCCGCGGGGAAGTGCTCGGCGAGCACCGCCTGCCCGTCGCGGGCCTGCGACTCCCCCAGCACGAGCTCGCTCGTGGCGACGCCGTCGGCCTTGAGCTGGGTCACCCCGAACGCGCCGGCGACCAGCACGACGGTGCACACGATCCAGACGGCGCGCGCGTGGCGGGCCACGAACCGGGCCAGACGCGGCCACAGTCCGCGGACCGGCTGGGTGAGGTCGTCGGGGATCGTCGCGAGCGGCTCCTTGGGGATGAACGGCCAGAACGCGGCGCGGCCGACGAGCGCGAGCAGAGCGGGCAGGAAGGTGAGGGCGGACAGCAGCGAGAAGGCGATGCCG
>JAUHVN010000083.1 GCA_030425055.1 Actinomycetes bacterium
GCGCCGCCGGGGCGCCCGACGCGGCCGCCGCCCTCGGCGTGAACGACCGCGTGCAGCTGTCCGAGGCGGCGCGCATCCTCAACGCGCGCACCGTGCGCCACTGGCAGCTGCAAGGCGTCACCGTCGTCGACCCGGCGACCACGTGGATCGACGTCACGGCCACCCTCGCACCCGATGTCACGCTGCTGCCGGGCACGCGCATCCTGCGCGCCACCACGGTCGCCGAGGGCGCGACGATCGGCCCCGACACCTCGCTGGTCGACTGCGAGGTCGGCGAGGACGCGACGGTGACGCGCACGGACGCGACCCTCGCCGTCATCGGCGCCGGGGCCACCGTCGGCCCGTTCGCCTATCTGCGGCCGGGCACCGACCTCGGTGCCGGCGGAAAGATCGGTACGTTCGTCGAGACCAAGAACTCGGTGATCGGAGCGGGCAGCAAGGTGCCGCACCTCTCGTACGTCGGCGACACGACGATCGGCACGGGCGTGAACCTCGGCGCGGGCGCCATCACCGCGAACTACGACGACATCGCCAAGCACCGCACCGAGATCGGCGACGAGGTGCACACCGGATCGCACAACGTCTTCGTGGCGCCCGTTAGGATCGGAGACGGCGCGAAGACCGGCGCGGGAGCGGTCATCCGGAAGGATGTTCCCGCCGGTGCTCTGGCTCTGAGCGTGGCCCCTCAGCGCAATGTCGAGGGGTGGGTCGAGAACAATCGACCGGGTACGCGTGCGGCGGAAGCCGCGCAGCGGGCCCGGTCCGCACCGAAGGCGGGCGATGGGGCGCAAGAACAAGACGGTTGACCTCGATCGCGATCACGACATCGCACCGGGACTGGTCGCCAAGACGAAGAAGCGGCTGGTCGTGGCATCCGGCAGATCGCACCCGGAGCTGGCAGGCGAGGTGGCCGTGGCATTGGGCACCGAGCTCGTCCCCACCGAGTACCGCACGTTCGCGTCGGGCGAGATCCTCACCCGCTTCGAGGTGTCGATCCGCGGCTGCGACCTGTTCCTCATCCAGAGCTTCGGCCCGCCGGTCAACGAGTGGCTCATGGAGACGCTCATCATGCTGGATGCCGCCAAGCGGGCCTCCGCCAAGCGCATCACGTGCGTCATGCCGTACTACCCCTACTCGCGTCAGGACAAGAAGGGCCGCGGCCGCGAGCCGATCAGCGCGCGCCTGGTGGCCGACCTGCTGAAGACGGCCGGCGCCGACCGCGTGATGAGCGTCGACCTGCACGCGGCGCAGATCCAGGGGTTCTTCGACGGACCGGTCGACCACCTCTTCGCCAAGCCCGTGCTGCTCGAGTACTTCGAGCGCACGCTGTCGGCCGAAGACCGCGACGCCCTCACGGTCGTCTCGCCCGACACCGGCCGCGTGCGCGTCGCCGACACGTGGTCGGACAGCCTGGGCGCACCCCTGGCGATCATCCACAAGCGACGCGATCCCAACGTCGCCAACCAGGTCACCGTCAACGAGATCGTCGGTCGCGTCGACGGCCGGGTCTGCCTGCTCGTCGACGACATGATCGACACCGGCGGCACGATCGTGAAGGCGGCCGAGGCCCTCAAGAAGAACGGCGCCAGCAAGGTCATCGTCGCCGCGACGCACGCCGTGTTCAGTCATCCGGCTGCGCAGCGCCTGCAGAGCGAGGCGATCGACGAGGTGGTCGTCACCGATTCGATCCCGGTCCCCGAGGCCAAGCAGTTCCCGGGGCTGACCGTGCTGCCGATCGCGCCGATGCTCGCACGGGCGATCCACGAGGTGTTCGAGGACGGCTCGGTGACGAGCATGTTCGACGGCGCCGCCTGAGCCCCGCACAGACCGCTCATAGGTTCGCCCGCGACGATGGGCGCGAGCGCTCGGTCGAGCGCGCGAAGGAGGACGAGATGACCCACGCACCATCCCGACCCGTTCGAGCAGGCGCCGCAGCGGTCGGCGTCCTCGGCGCGCTCGCCCTGGCGGGGTGCGCCTCGGCGACCGGCGACGGCGGCGACGCCGCCTCGGATGCCGGTGGCACCGCCGCCGACGGCGGCTCGGCCGGCTACGTCGACGGCACGTACACCGCCGAGGGCACGTACGCGACCCCCGAGTCGGTCGAGACGATCACGGTCACCGTGACGCTCGCCGACGATGTCGTGACCGAGGTCGAGGTCGTCGGCGATCCGCAGAAGAGCGAGTCGCAGCAGTTCCAGAGCCAGTTCATCGGCGGCATCTCGGCCGAGGTCGTCGGCAAGGACATCGACGAGATCTCGGTGAGCCGCGTCGCCGGATCGTCCCTGACCAGCGGCGGCTTCAACCAGGCGATCGACACCATCAAGGCCGAAGCGGCGGCATGACGGCGGCGCGCCGCGACGTGTGGCGCTTCGACGCGATCGGCACGCTGTGGCGGATCGAGACGCCGCACCCCCTCGCGCGCGCCGAACGCGACGCGGTCTCGGCCGAGATCGACGCGTTCGACCGCGCGTGGTCGCGGTTCCGGCCCGACTCGATCGTGACGCGCCTGGCGCGTGCCGGCGGCGCGGTGCCGCTGCCGGTCGACGCCGCCGTCATGCTCAACGCCTACGCGGCCCTCGCCGATGCGACCGACGGCGCGGTGAACCCGCTCGTCGGCCGCTCGCTCGAACTGCTCGGGTACGACGCCGACGTGACCCTGCGCGCGACCGGTCGCGCCGCGGCTCCCGCGCCGTGGCACCGCACGCTCACGTGGCATGACGGGATGCTGCGCCTGGCCGCGCCCGCCGTCATCGACGTCGGCGCCCTCGGCAAAGGCCGGCTCGTCGACCGGGTGCTCGCGCTCGTGGTCGCGGCCGTCGGGGCGGACGCCGTCGTGGACGCGGGTGGTGACATCGCCCTGCGCGGACCGGCAGAGCGCATCGCGCTCGAGCATCCGTACGACCCGACGCGCGCGATCGGGGTCGTCGAGGTGGCGGATGCCGCGCTGTGCGCATCCGCCGTCAACCGCCGTGCGTGGGGCGACGGGCTGCACCACGTCCTCGACGCGCGCACGGGTGCGCCGGTGCGCACGATCGCCGCGACCTGGGCGATCGCGCGCGATGCGATGACCGCGGATGCGACTGCGACGGCGCTCTTCTTCGACGGCGGGCCGCGGTTCGCCCACGAGCGCGCCGTCGAGTGGGTGCGCATGACCACCGACGGCCGCGTCGAGTGGTCGCCCGGAAGTAAGGCAGAGTTGTTCACGTGATCGGAGCCCTGACCTCGCTGTGGAACCGCGTCTTCGCGGTGCTCGGCCGCGTATCGATGTACCGGCTGGTGCTGCTGTCGCTCGCCGCCCTCGCCGTCGTCGCGCTCGTGCTGTCGCTGTTCGGACTCGTGGCCCCCACGCCGCTCGAGCTCATCGTGACGAACCTCGTGCTGGCCGCCGTGTGCGCCGGCACGGACTGGGTCGGCCATCGCATCGTGCGGCTCACGTGGCGCCTCGAGTCGTCGCTCATCACCGCGGGCATCCTGCTGTTCGTGCTGAGGCCGACGCTCGATCCGTGGGGGCTGCTGGGCATCGCGCTCGCCGCCGTCGCGGCATCCGCGTCGAAATACGTGCTCGCGTGGCGCGGCCGGCACATCTTCAATCCCGCCGCCGTGGGCGCCACCGTGCTCGCGCTCTTCGGCATCGCCGCACCGGCACTCGGCTCGCCGTCGTGGTGGGTCGGCACCCCCGCGATGGCCCTGCCCGTCGCGCTCTTCGGGCTCGCCGTGCTGTGGCGCACCGAGAAGCTGCGCGTGGTCGCGGTGTTCCTGGTGATCGCGGTGGGTGTCGCGGTGCTGCGCACCTCGGTGCAGTACCAGGATGCCGGTCTCGATCTCGACCTCGGAACGATCTTCTGGCCGATCCTGCTGTCGTCGCCGTTCCTGTTCCTCGGCGCGTTCATGCTCTCCGAGCCGCTGACGCTGCCGCCGCGACGTTGGCAGCAGCTCACGGTGGCCGCGCTCGTCGGCGTGCTGGCGGGGTGGCCGATCGACCTCGGCGTGATCAGTCTCGGCCAGGAGCGCGCGCTGCTCATCGGCAACCTCCTCGCGTTCGCCTTCGCCGTGCGCACCGCCGTGCGCCTCACGCTGCGCTCGCGCGACGAGATCACCCCGACCGTGCGCCAGCTCACGTTCACGGCGGAGCGCCGGCTGGCGTTCTCGCCGGGGCAGTACCTCGAGCTCGAGGTGCCCCACAAGCACGCCGATTCCCGCGGCACGCGCCGCGAGTTCAGCATCGTGTCGTCGCCGGAAGACCTGCCCGAGCTGCGCGTGGCCTTCCGCGAGGGGTCGGCATCGAAGCCGCAGAGCTCGTACAAGCGCGCGCTCGCGGCGGTGCAGCCGGGCGACAGACTCGCCGTCACGGGGGTGTGGGGCGACTTCCTGCTGCCCACGCGCACCGGGGCGCCTGTGCTGATGGTCGCCGCCGGCATCGGCGTCACGCCGTTCGTGGCGCAGCTGCGGCACATGGCGGCTGCGCAGGAGGACCGCGACATCGTGCTCGTCTACATCGCGAGCGAAGCCTCCGAACTGGCGTTCCGCGACGAGATCGAGGCGTCGGGCATCCCCGTCGTCGTCTTCACGCGCGACCGGCCCGACGACCTGCCGCCGTCGTGGACGTGGGCGCGCGGCGTGCGGCTCGACGCCGAGGGCCTCATGCGCGTCGTGCCCGACATCGTCTCGCGCCACGCGTACATCTCGGGTCCGCCCACGCTCATCGCCGAGCTCGCACCGGCCCTCGAGCGTGCGCGCTCGATCACGACCGACGCCTTCAGCGGCTACTGAGCGGGGGCCTCGACCGCGGTCTCGGCCGGTTCGGTCTCGTCGCCTTCCGGATCGCCGGGGCGCGCGGGAAGCCGCACCTCGAACACGGTGTCGCCGGGTGCGCTCTGCACCGACATCGTGCCGCCGTGGGCCGTGACGATCGCGCGGGCGATCGACAGGCCGAGCCCCGTGCCGCCGGTCTTGCGGGCGCGCGAGCGATCGGCCCGTGAGAAGCGCTCGAAGAGCTCCTCGGCGACGGCGGGGTCGACGCCGGGGCCGTCGTCGGCCACGCGGATGACGGCGTCCGACGCCTCGTGCGCCACCGACAGCGTCACCGACGTGCCCTCGGGGGTGTGCACGCGCGCATTGGCGAGCAGGTTCACGACCACCTGGTGCAGGCGCCCCGTGTCGCCCGCCACGACGACGGGCTCGGGATCGACGTCGAGCGTCCAGCGGTGGTCGGGCCCCGCAGCCCGGGCATCCGCGATCGCCTCGGCGGCCATGCGCGAGAGGTCGACCGAGCCGAACACGAGCTCCTGCCCCTCGTCGAGCCGCGCCAGGAGGAGCAGATCCTCGACGAGCGCCGTCATCCGCACCGACTGCGCCTGGATGCGCTCGAGCGACGACTCGGTGGTCTCGGTGAGCGTCCGGTCGCGCAGCGACAGTTCGGAGTAGCCGCGGATCGACGCGAGCGGCGTGCGCAGCTCGTGGCTCGCGTCGGCGACGAAGCGCCGCATCCGCTCCTCGTTGCGCTGACGGGCGTCCAGCGATTCGTCGACGTGGTCCAGCAGTCGGTTGAGCGCGGCGCCGACGCGGCCGATCTCGGTGCGGTCGTCGGCCTGGTCGACGGGCACGCGCTCGGCGATCGACACCTCGCCGCGGTCCATCGGCACAGCGGCGACGCGGGTCGCGGTCTCGGCGACGGCGCGCAGCGGCCGCAGGCTCGCGCGGATGACGACCGCGACCGCGCCGGCGAGCGCCAAGAGGCCGACCGCGGTGACGATGCCGATCGTCGTGAGCATCGCCGCGATCGTCGCATTGACCTCGCTCTCGGGCAGACCGGCGACCCCGACGGTTCCGGCAGCCCGGATCGGCACGACGCGATACGCGCCGATGCCCTCGACGTCCACCGTCGAGAATCCGCTCGGCTCGACCTCCGACACGATCTGCTCGATCTGCTCCTCCGAGAGCTCCATCACATCGGAGTCGTCGTCGACGTACGCGCCGGTGGTGACCTCGGAGCCGTCGCGCACGACGAGCAGGAAGCCCGGGGGCTGGCGGCCGAAGGACAGCACGTCGTAGGCGCTGCGGACGGTCGGCGGAAGCCCCGGCTCGAACAGCTGCACCTGCCGGGCGCTGGATTCGACCCGCGCGTCGAGACCGTCGTGCATCACGCGGCCCAGGATCGTGCTGGTGACGACCGCGACGCCGACGAGGATGAGCGCGACGATCGCGGTGACCGTCACGATCAGCCGCGTCTGGAGGCTCCACGGGCGACGCCGGGGCCGCGCACCCGGCGTCGGCGCCTCGGATGCCTGCTCGGCGGAGGAGACCGTCACTGCGGCGCCTTGATCATGTAGCCGACGCCGCGCACGGTGTGCAGCAGCGGCTCGCGACCCGCGTCGATCTTCTTGCGCAGATACGACACGTACAGCTCGACGACGCTCGAGCGCCCGCCGAAGTCGTAGTTCCACACCCGATCGAGGATCTGCGCCTTCGACAGCACGCGGCGCGGGTTGCGCATGAGGTAGCGCAGCAGCTCGAACTCGGTCGCGGTGAGCTCGATCTGCTCGCCGGCGCGGTCGACCTCGTGGCTGTCCTCGTTGAGGGTGAGGTCGCCCACGCGCAGGATCGGCTCCGCTCCGCTCGAGAAGGCGGTGCCCGCCCGGCGCATCAGGCCTCGCAGCCGTGCGACGACCTCTTCGAGGCTGAAGGGCTTGGTGACGTAGTCGTCGCCGCCGGCGGTGAGCCCCGCGATGCGGTCGGCCACCGCGTCCTTCGCCGTCAGGAACAGCACCGGCACGTCGTCGCCCGACTGGCGCAGCCGCTGCAGCACGGCCATGCCGTCGAGATCGGGCATCATGATGTCGAGCACGAGGCCGTCCGGCTCGAACTCGCGGGCCGCCTGGAGCGCCTCGAAGCCGCTCGACGCGGTGCGCACCTCCCATCCCTCCATCCGCAGCGCCATCGACAGCAGGTCGGTGAGCATCTGCTCGTCGTCGACGACGAGCACGCGCAGCGCAGAGCCGTCGGGGCGCGTGAGGGCGGGAGCGGGGGTGTGCGTGGGAGTGGACATGTCCCCATTGTGCGGGCGAACCTATGCGGTTCCTATGGTGCGGCCTATGGACCTGCTGTGAGTGGCGGAGTCCGAGTCATCACGAATCCATAGGTTCCTCAGAATCCGCTCATCACCGGCATCCCTACTTTTCGGGATGGGCCGCCGCTCGGCCGCCCGGAAGGAGCCCCATGTACTGGACGTACCTGCGCCGCGAACTCGCCGGTCGCACGAAACAGACGATCATCGTCGCGAGCGGTCTGGCGATCGCCATCGCGCTGGTGATCGTCGTCAACGCCCTGTCGGCCGGTGTGCGCGACGCCCAGTCGGCGGCGCTCGAGTCGGTGTACGGCGTCGGCACCGACCTGACGGTGTCGGGTGCGGGGACCCAGCCGGGCGAAGACGGGGGAGGCGGCCCGCGGTTCGAGTTCGGCGCCGACGCCGGGCAGACCCAGGACGGGACGACCGAGATCTCGCAGTCGGTGCTGGCGGCCGAGCGCTTCCGCGGCACTCTGGACGCGTCGTCGGTCGACACCGTCGCCTCGATCGACGGCGTCGCCGCCGCCTCGGGCGCTCTCTCGCTGACCAACACGTCGTTCTCGGGCGAGCTGCCCGACTTCTCGCAGCAGCAGGCCGGTGAGGGCGGACCGGGCGGCGGCCAGGGCGCCCCGCCCGAGGGCGGCTTCGACGGCGCCGGCGGCAGCGCGTTCGACGTCGACTCGTTCACCGTCCTCGGGATCGACCCCGGCGCCGACGCCGTCGGGCCGCTGTCGGCGGTGACCCTCGACGAGGGCCGTGGGCTCGACGCGGGCGACGCCACGGACGCCGTCGCCGTGCTCGACTCGGCCTACGCGAGCTCGAGCGAGCTCGTCGTCGGCGACAGCATCGACGTCGGCGGCGAGCAGTTCGAGATCGTCGGGATCGTGTCGTCGACCTCGACCTCCGCCGACACCGCGGCGAACGTCTACATCCCGCTCGGCGTCGCCCAGGAGCTCGCCGGTCTCGAGGACGTCGTCTCGACCGTCTACGTGCAGGCCGACTCGGCCGCATCGCTGGACGCCGTGCAGACCGCCGTCGAGTCCGCACTGCCCGACGCGACGGTCTCGTCGCAGTCCGACCTCGCCTCGACCGTGTCGGGATCGCTGTCGAGCGCATCGTCGCTCATCACGAGCCTCGGCACGTGGCTGTCGATCATCGTGCTGGCGGTCGCGCTGGCGATGGCGGTGCTGTTCACCGTCTCGGGCGTGACGCGGCGCACCCGCGAGTTCGGCACGCTCAAGGCGATCGGCTGGTCCGATCGCCGCGTCGTCGGGCAGGTCGCGGGCGAGTCGATGGTGCAGAGCCTGCTCGGCGGCGCCGTGGGGCTCGCGCTCGGACTCATCGGCATCGGCATCGTCAACGCCATCTCGCCGACCATCTCGTCGGCTCCCGCCACGCAGGCCGCGGCTCCCGGGCAGGGCGCGGGCGGGCCGGGCGGGTTCGGCGGCCCGTTCGCCGGTCTGTCCGAGGCATCCACCGAGATCGTGCTCCACGCCCCCGTCACGCTGTGGATCGTCGTCGCCGCCATCGGGCTGGCGGTCGTCGGCGGCGTCGTCGCCGGCGCGTTCGGCGGCTGGCGCGCGTCGCGGCTCAGCCCGGCAGAAGCACTGCGAGCGGTCGCATGACCGCGGCATCCGAGTCCATCACCGACACCACGGGAGACGACATGACCATGACAGACACCGGCACCGCGCCGACCACCGAGCCCGACCAGCCCGCCCTGCCGATCTACCGGCTGGCCGAGGTGACGCGCACGTACTCCCAGAAGAACCGCGTCGTCCATGCGCTCGCGGGGGTCGACCTCGAGATCCGCCCGGGGGACTTCGTCACGATCCAGGGCCCGACCGGTGGCGGCAAGTCGACGCTGCTCCAGCTGCTCGGCGCCCTCGACCGCCCGACGTCGGGCACCATCCTGCTGGGGGACACCGATCTGGGCACGGCCGGCGACGGCGCGCTGCACCGCATCCGCGCGCACGAGATCGGCTTCGTGTTCCAGGGGTTCAACCTCATCCCGACGCTCACCGCCGGCGAGAACGTCGACATGGCGCTCGAGCCGCTGCGACTGTCGAAGGCCGAGCGCGCGGAGCGCGTCGCCGAGGCGCTCGCCCGCGTCGGTCTCGCCGACCGTGCCGATCACCGGCCGGGCGAGCTGTCGGGCGGCCAGCAGCAGCGCGTCGCGATCGCGCGCGCGCTCGTGAAGCGGCCTCGCGTCATGCTCGCCGACGAGCCGACGGGCAACCTCGACGAGCGCATGCGCGACGAGATCCTCGACGTGCTGCAAGGACTCAACGACGGGGGACTCACCCTCGTCGTGGTGACCCACGACTCGGCGGTCGCGCGGAGGGCGACCCGGCGCCTGAGACTGGCGAACGGGAGGATCGCCGAGTTGTGAGCCGCCGGCGGCGGCCGCATGCGGTCGCCCGGATCAGGTGATCCGGCGCAGACAGGCCGTTCCAGCCTCTCCTCCGCCTGTCTCCGTCGGATCGCCGGTTCTCAGCCGGCGGCGCGCGCGTGGGCGACGATGCGATCGAACACCCGGTCGAGGTCGTCGTCCACGCGCTGCAGATGCGGATGCGCGTCGTGGTGCGCGATGATCTGCCGTGCGCCCTCGTCGAAGCCGATCGTGGGGCGGAACTCGGGCACGAGAGCGCGCACCTTCGCGCAGTCGAACACGACGGAGTGCGCCTTGTCGCCGATGAGCGTGGGGCCCAGGTCGGGTGCGAAGCGTGCGATGGTCTCGCTGGCGACGTGCACGAACTCGGGATGCCGCACCCCTGCCGCCTCGGCGAGCCAGCCGTAGATGCGGTCCCACGTGGGCGCGTGGTCGCCGGTGATCGTGAACGCCTCGCCGATGGCATCGGGATGCCCGAACAGCCCGACCAGGCCGACGGCGACGTCGTCGGCGTGCGTGATCGTCCACTGGCTCGTGCCGTCGCCGTGCACGACCACCGGTCGCCCGGCGCGCA
>JAUHVN010000527.1 GCA_030425055.1 Actinomycetes bacterium
CCGGCCTGGCTCGTCAACATGAGGTAGAGCGACTCGGGCGTCGTGATCAGGATGTCGGGCGGAGCCGACACCAGCTTGCGCCGGTCGGACGAGGTCGTGTCGCCGGATCGCACACCGACCGAGACATCGGGCGCCGGCAGTCCGAGCCGTCGAGCCGACTGCGCGATGCCGACCAGCGGGGACCGCAGGTTGCGCTCGACGTCGACGCCGAGGGCCTTCAGCGGCGAGATGTACAGCACGCGTGTGGGGGATGCCGCATCCCGCCCCCGCGTGGCACGTGCGGGCGCGCTCGTCTTGTCGTGGAAGACGCGGTCGATCGCCCACAGGAACGCCGACAGCGTCTTGCCCGAGCCGGTCGGGGCCACCACGAGGGCGTGCCGGCCGTCGGAGATGGCGTTCCAGGCGCCGACCTGCGCATCGGTCGGCTGCGGGAAAGCGCCGCGGAACCAGTCCTGCGTCGCAGGCCCGAACCGCTCGAGGACGTCGGCCATCCCTCTATCTTCGCGCGCACCGCCGACATCGGCGCCGTCGATCAGTCGGTCTCGGCCTGCAGGTCGAGGAAACGGCGGATGTCGTCGAGCTCCTGCTCGGAGATGCTGTGGGTGAGCCCCGGGTAGATGCGTCCACTGAGTTCGGAGTGGTCAGGCAGCCACTGGCTGGTCGCGTCCACGAGGGCGGCCGGGATGACGTCGTCGGCGGCCCCGCGACCCCAGAAGACGGGGGGACGCAGCTCGCGCAGTCGTGCGTCGCCCTCGAGGGCTCCGGGTGCGGCGTATCCGCTCAGCGCCACGACGAAGGAGAAGCGCTCGGGTTCGAGTCGCAGTGCCTGCAGCGCGACGGCGGCCCCTTGCGAGAAGCCCAGCAGGCCGATGGAGGATGCCTCGGATCCGGCCGCCTCGAGCCAGTCGAGAAGCGCCCGGGCGCCCTCGGTGACCGCGTCGGACGAGCGCCCGTCGAGTCCCTCGATGGGGTACCACGATCTGCCGGGCATCGGCCAGGGCGGGCTGAGCGGCGCGGCGACCGCGGCGACGACGGTGTCGGGCGGCAGGAACGGTACGAGCGAGAACAGGTCGCGCTCGTCGGCGCCGTACCCGTGCAGCAGCACCAGGAGCGGCTTGCCGGGGCGCTGCTCGGCCGGCTTCGACCACAGCGTGAGAGCGGGATCGAGGGCGAGGGCCATCAGCCCATCCTGGCATCCCCCCGGCTGCGGGGACAGAATGGGGTATGGCCGTGCGCACCCCTGACCCCGAGCCCGCGGGCGACGAGCCGTTCGGCCCGCCGCCGGGCAACGTCTCCAATCCGGCGTGGCTGAGCGAGATCGAACTCGCCGAGGCCCGCCGCCGCCTGCCGATGCTGTACGTCGAGGCGGTGCCGGTGCGCACCGATGGCATGGGTGCGGTCACTCAGGTCGGCATCCTGCTGCGGGCGACGCCGGTGGGCGAGATCACGCGCACGATCGTGTCGGGCCGCGTGCGGTACGGCGAGACGGTGCGCGATGCGCTCTTCCGCCACCTCGAGAACGACCTCGGCCCGATGGCGTTCCCGCTGCTGCCGCCGCAGCCCGTGCCCTTCACCGTCGCGGAGTACTTCCCGATCCCGGGGGTGACGGCCTTCCACGACGATCGGCAGCACGCCGTGTCGCTCGCTTTCGCGGTGCCGGTCACCGGCACGTGCGAGCCCCGTCAGGA
>JAUHVN010000084.1 GCA_030425055.1 Actinomycetes bacterium
CGGTCGCCGGCCGGGACTCCACGCCGTGATGCGCCGCGCGCGGCTGTCGGCGGTGCTCGCGATCCTCGCGATGGGCGCGATCGGAGTCATCTCGTCGACGCAGACCTGGCTCGTCGTGACCCTCGCCGAGGCTGAGCAGACCCTCGAGGTCGCGGGTGCGGCGGCCCTGCCCGTCCTGGCGCCGCTGAGCCTCGCGGCGCTCGCCCTCGGAGGCGCGCTCTCGATCGTCGGACGCATCGTGAGGTACATCTTCGGCGTGCTCACGGTGGCGATCGGGGGCATCCTGGTGCTGCTCGCCGCGCGGATCGCCATCGAGCATCCGACGTCCGCCGTCGTGGCCACCGTCACCGAGGCGACCGGGATCGCGGGGGAGGCCTCGGTGGCGGCCCTCGTCGCGACCATCGTCGCGACGCCGTGGCCCGCGGTCACGGTCGTCGCCGCGGCGCTTCTCACCGCCGCGGGGGTCTTCACGCTCGCGACGGCGCACCGCTGGCGCAGCGGCGGGCGTCGCTACGAGACGGACGCCTCGGCGTCGGGTCCGCGACCGGCGGACGCCGAGCGCACCGACGCGATCGACTCGTGGGACGACCTCAGCCGTGGCGAGGATCCGACCGCCCGCCCGCTAGACTGACCAGCGACCCGCAACTCGGAGGACTTCCATGAGCAACCCCATCGGCGACCCCGGCCACGGACACTCCCCGGCCGCGTGGACCGCGGTCGTGATCATGCTCGTCGCCATCACGATCGGCACCGTGGCCTTCTTCTTCGCGATCGAGTGGCTGGTCTGGGCGTCAGCGGTTCTCGTGGTCATCGGCGCGCTCGTCGGCTGGGGCATGGCCCGCGCCGGCTACGGGGTCAACGGGCCGAAGTACGCGCCGAAAGAGCATTGAGCACCCGCGCTGAGCGAGCGCCCGCGCGACGAGGTCTGCTCGCCGAGCTCACCGCGGGTGCGGTGGAGGATGCCGCGGACCGGGAGCGCACGCGTCCGCTGAAGGACGTCGAGGCCGCGGCCGCCGCGCGGCCGCCGGCACGCGACGCCCTCGCCGCCCTGGCGCCGGCCGGGCACGTCAAGATCATCGCGGAGGTCAAGCGCGCGAGCCCCTCGCGCGGCCACCTCGCCGCTATTCCCGACCCGGCCCTCCAGGCTCGCCGCTACGAGACCGGCGGCGCGAGCGTCGTGTCGGTGCTCACCGAGGGCCGCCGCTTCAAGGGCAGCCTCGCAGATCTCGAATCCGTCCACGACGCCGTCGGCATCCCGGTGCTCCGCAAGGACTTCATCGCGACCGACTACCAGGTGCTCGAGGCGCGCGCGGCAGGGGCCGACCTCGTGCTGCTCATCGTCGCGGCCCTCGACCAGCCGACCCTCGAACGGCTCCACGCCCTGACCCTCGACCTCGGCATGACCCCGCTCGTCGAGGCGCACTCCGCCGACGAGGTCGACCGCGCCGCCGAGGTCGGCGCGCGGCTCATCGGCGTCAACGCGCGCGACCTGAGCACGTTCGAGCTCGACGCCGACCTGTTCGGACGCCTCGTCGACCGCATCCCCGACGGGGTCGTGAAGGTCGCCGAGTCGGCGGTGCTCGCGCCCGCGGACGTCACCCACTACCGACGTGCCGGCGCCGACGCCGTGCTCATCGGCGAAGCGCTCGTCACCGGCGACCCCGTCGCGACGCTCGCCGACTTCCTCGAAGCGGGCGCGTTCGATCCTCGAGACGGAAGGCAGTACGCATGAGCCTGCGCGAAGCACCCGGCCCGTTCTTCGGCGAGTACGGCGGGCGGTTCATGCCCGAGTCGCTCATCGCCGCGATCGACGAGCTGACCGCGGAGTACGACTCCGCCAAGGCCGACCCCGCGTTCCAGGAGGAGTTCCTGTCGCTGCTGCGCTCGTACGCCGGCCGCCCGTCGGCTCTCACCGAGGTGCCGCGTTTCGCCGAGCACGCCGGGGGAGCGCGCGTGTTCCTCAAGCGCGAGGATCTCAACCACACCGGGTCGCACAAGATCAACAACGTCATCGGTCAGGCGCTGCTCACCAAGCGGCTCGGCAAGACGCGCGTGATCGCCGAGACCGGCGCCGGCCAGCACGGCGTCGCCACCGCGACGGCCGCCGCGCTCTTCGGCTTCGACTGCACGATCTACATGGGCGAGGTCGACACCGAGCGCCAAGCCCTCAACGTCGCCCGGATGCGGCTGCTCGGCGCCGAGGTGATCCCCGTCACGACGGGTTCACGCACGCTGAAGGACGCGATCAACGAGGCGTACCGCGACTGGGTCGCCAGCGTCGAGACGACCAACTACATCTTCGGCACCGCCGCCGGCCCGCATCCGTTCCCGGCGATGGTCCGCGACTTCCAGAAGATCATCGGCGAGGAGGCCCGCGAGCAGCTGCTCGCCGAGGCCGGGCGCCTGCCCGATGCGGTCGTCGCGTGCGTCGGCGGCGGCTCGAACGCGATCGGCATGTTCGACGCGTTCCTCGACGACGAGGGCGTGCGACTGTACGGGGTCGAGGCGGCCGGCGACGGCGTCGACACCCCTCGGCACGCCGCCTCGATCGAACGCGGACGTGCCGGCGTGCTGCATGGGGCCATGACCTACGTGCTGCAGGACGACGACGGTCAGACGGTCGAGTCGCACTCGATCTCTGCCGGGCTCGACTACCCGGGCGTCGGGCCCGAACACGCGTGGCTCGCCGCGATCGGTCGCGCCGAGTACATCCCGGCCACCGACGACGAGGCGATGCAGGCGCTGCGGCTGCTCTCGCGCACCGAGGGCATCATCCCGGCGATCGAATCCGCGCACGCGCTGGCGGGCGCGATGCGCATCGGGCGCGAGCTGGGTCCGGACGCACTCATCGCCATCAGCCTCTCGGGGCGCGGTGACAAGGACATGGACACCGCCGCCCGCTACTTCGACCTCTACGACCGGGAGGATCGCGCATGACCTCGCGCGTCGAAGCGGCCATCGACGCCGCCCACGCCGACGGCCGCGGCGCGTTCGTCGGCTATCTGCCCCTCGGCTACCCCGATCTCGCCACGAGCGTCGACGCCGCGGTGGCACTCGCCGAAGCGGGTGCCGATGTGCTCGAACTCGGCCCGCCGTACTCCGATCCCGTCATGGACGGTCCCGTCATCCAGGAGGCGACGCAGGCCGCCCTGGCGGGCGGCTTCCGGATGCGCGACACCTTCACCGCGGTCGCCGAGATCACCGCGCGCGTGTCGGTTCCCGTTCTCGTGATGACGTACTGGAACCCCGTGCTGCAGTACGGCGTCGACCGGTACGCCGACGACCTGGCCGCCGCCGGCGGCGCCGGCCTCATCACGCCCGACGTCACACCCGAGGCCGCGGGGGACTGGATCGCGGCGAGCCGCCGCACCGGCCTCGACCGCGTCTTCCTCGCCGCCCCGACGTCGACCGATGAGCGTCTCGCGCTCATCGTGCAGAACTCGACCGGCTTCGTCTACACCGTCTCGACGATGGGGATCACCGGTGAGCGCGCGCAGCTCGACGCAGCGGCCCGCACCCTCGTCGGCCGCCTGCGCGACCACGGCGCGGCGCGCGCGTGCGTGGGCATCGGCATCTCCAACGCCGAGCAGGTCGCCGGTGTGCTCGAATACGCCGACGGCGCCATCGTCGGCACGGCACTCGTCCGCGCGCTGCGCGACGGCGGCCTCGACGGACTCCGCTCCGCCGCGGCGCAGCTCGCCGCGGGCACCCGCACGCGGGCGAACTAGACTCGTTCCACCGGCCACCCCCGGCATCCCTCCAGCAAGGACCCCCACCGCGCATGATCAACGCCGTACAGAGCCTCGCCCCGGGCGTCTTCACCAGCATCCCGAGCCCCGACATCAGTTACATCGATCTCGGGCCGCTGCGCATCCACTTCTACGCGCTGTGCATCATCACCGGCATCATCGTGGCCGTCCTGATGACGAACCACCGACTGACCAAGCGCGGCGCCGAGCCGTGGGTCGTCATCGACATCGCCCTGATCGCCGTGCCGCTCGCGATCATCACGGCGCGCATCTACCACGTCGTCACGCACTGGGGCTTCTACTTCGGCGAGGGCGCGAACCCGCTGTCGGCCCTGTACATCTGGGAGGGCGGCATCGCGATCTACGGTGCGCTCATCGGCGGTGCGATCGGTGCGTGGCTCGGCTGCAAGTGGACGGGGATCCGATTCTGGAGCTTCGCCGACGCCCTCGCCCCGGGCCTTCTTCTCGCACAGGCGATCGGCCGATTCGGCAACTGGTTCAACCAGGAGCTGTTCGGCCTGCCCACCGACCTGCCGTGGGGTCTCGAGATCGACGCCGACAACCCGGCGTTCCCCCCGGGACTCGCACCCGAGACGCTCTTCCACCCGACCTTCCTGTACGAGGTGATCTGGAACACTCTCGGCGTCCTCGTCCTGCTGTGGGCAGGTCGGCGCCTGAAGCTCCAGTGGGGTCGCCTGTTCGCGCTCTACCTCATCTGGTACAGCGCCGGACGCATCGTGTGGGAGTCGATCCGGATCGATCCGAGCGAGATCTTCCTCGGTCTGCGCACCAACGTCTGGGCCGCCATCGCCGGCGTCGTCGTGGGCGTCGTGATCCTGATCGTGCAGAAGCGCCGGCACACCGGCGACGAGGCCTCGCCGTACGTGCCGGGCCGGGAGTGGCATCCCGAAGGTTCTGTACAATCGCAGGACACCGACGACTTCGTCGACGTCAGCGAACCGCCGACGGCCGAAGCCGAGGAAGGCACCGCCACAAGCGCCGCCACGAAGTAACTCGCTCCGCAGGGAGCCACGGGCCGACGTCGTCCCAACCTTGAGCAACAACGTGAGGACGGTCAGCATGGCTTCGAGCCCCCGTCGCGCGGCATCCGCCGCGTTCCCCAGCACGCAGAGCGCCCTCGCGGGTCCGCCCGCCAAGCAGGGCATGTACAACCCCGCGTTCGAGAAGGACGCCTGCGGTCTGGCGATGGTCGCGACACTGCGCGGCGAAGCGGGGCACGACATCATCGACCTCGCGCTCACCGCACTGCGCAATCTCGAGCACCGCGGCGCGATCGGCTCCGACGCCGGCACCGGTGACGGCGCGGGCATCCTCACCCAGATGCCGGACGCGTTCCTGCGCGAGGTCGTCGAGTTCGACCTGCCGCCCGCGGGCGAGTACGCGGCCGGCATGGTGTTCCTGCCCCGCGACGACGCCGCGCGCGCCGACCAGAAGGCCGGCATCGAGCGCATCGCGGCGAGCGAGAACCTCGTGGTGCTCGGCTGGCGCGGCGTGCCCACCGCCGACGACAACCTCGGCAAGCTCGCGTTCGAGGCGCGCCCGGTGTTCGAGCAGCTCTTCGTCGCACGTCCGGCATCGGGCGATGCGCCCGCGCTGTCGGGAATCGCCCTCGACCGCCGCACGTATCGCCTTCGCAAGCGCTCGCGCACCGAGCTCGGTGCGTACTTCGTGTCGCTGTCGGCCCGCACCCTCGGCTACAAGGGCATGGTCACGACGCTGCAGCTCGAGCCGTTCTATCCCGACCTCCAGGACGAGCGCTTCGCCTCGGAGCTCGCGGTGGTGCACTCCCGGTACTCCACGAACACCTTCCCGTCGTGGCCGCTCGCGCAGCCGCTGCGCATGCTCGCCCACAACGGCGAGATCAACACCGTCAACGGCAACCGCAACTGGATGCGCGCGCGCCAATCGCAGCTCGAATCCGAGCTGATCGGCGACATCGAGCCGCTGCTGCCCATCTGCACGCCCGGTGCGAGCGACTCGGCATCGTTCGACGAGGTGCTCGAGCTGCTGACGCTCACGGGGCGCTCGCTGCCGCACGCCATCATGATGATGGTTCCCGAGGCCTACGAGAAGCAGGTCGGCATCGACCCCAAGCTGCGTGCCTTCTACGACTACCACTCGATGCAGATGGAGCCGTGGGACGGTCCGGCAGCGCTGATCTTCACGGACGGCACGCTCGTCGGCGCCACCCTCGACCGCAACGGGCTGCGCCCGGGCCGCTGGACCGAGACCACCGACGGCCTCGTCGTCATCGGCAGCGAGACGGGTGTGCTCGACATCGCCCCCGAGCGCATCAAGCGCCGCGGGCGTCTGCGCCCGGGCCGCATGTTCCTCGTCGACACGGCGCAGCAGCGCGTGATCGAGGATGAGGAGATCAAGGCGCAGCTCGCCGACCTCGCACCGTGGCAGCAGTGGCTGGACGCCGGTCGCGTGCGCCTGGCCGACCTGCCCGAGCGCGAGCACATCGTGCATCCGATCGCGTCGATCACCCGACGTCAGCGCACCTTCGGCTACACGGAGGAGGAGGTCAAGATCCTCCTCACGCCGATGGGTCAGACCGGTGCCGAGCCGTTGGGCGCCATGGGCAGCGACACCCCGGTGGCCGTGCTCAGCGACCGCCCGCGGCTGCTGTTCGACTACTTCACGCAGCAGTTCGCGCAGGTCACCAACCCGCCGCTCGACTCGATCCGCGAAGAGGTCGTCACGTCGCTGTCGCTCGGGCTCGGGCCCGAGCGCAACCTGCTGAGCGAGGGCGCGGACCACACGCGCACCGTCACGCTCGACTTCCCGGTGATCGACAACGACGAGCTCGCCAAGATCCAGCACATCGACACGGCGCTGCCGGGCCGCACCTCGGTGACGATCCGCGGTCTGTACCGCGTCGAGGCCGGACACAAGGGCATGAAGAAGCGGCTCGAGCAGATGTGCGCAGAGGTCGATCAGGCCATCGAGGACGGTGCCGAGTTCATCGTGCTCAGCGACCGCGACTCGAACAAGGACCTCGCGCCCATCCCGTCGCTGCTCATGCTCGCCGCCGTGCACCACCACCTCATCCGCAACCAGACCCGTATGAAGTGCGGTCTGGTCGTCGAGGCGGGCGACGTGCGCGAGGTGCACCACGTCGCGACGCTCATCGGATACGGCGCCTCCGCCGTGAACCCGTACCTCGCGATGGAGACGGTCGAGTACCTCGTGCGGGCCGGTTTCATCACGGGCGTCACCCCCGAGAAGGCGGTGCGCAATCTCATCTACGCGCTCGGCAAGGGCGTGCTGAAGATCATGTCGAAGATGGGCATCTCGACGGTGTCGTCGTACGCGGGCGCGCAGGTGTTCGAGGCCGTCGGACTCTCGCAGCAGCTCGTCGACACCTACTTCACGGGCACCGAGACGAAGCTCGGGGGGATCGACCTCGACGTCATCGCGGCCGAGAACGCCGCGCGGCACGCGTACGCGTACCCCGAGGACGCCGCCGTGCGCGCGCACGAGCGGCTATGGACGGGCGGCGAGTACCAATGGCGCCGCGACGGGTCGCCGCACCTGTTCAACCCCGAGACGGTCTTCCGGCTGCAGCACGCGACGCGCACGCGCCGCTTCGACATCTTCCGCGAGTACACCAAACTCGTCGACGACCAGGCGCACGAGCTGAAGACGCTGCGCGGGCTGTTCCGCGTGCGCACCGAGGGCCGCGCCCCCGTGCCGATCGACGAGGTAGAGCCGGTCTCGGCGATCGTGCGGCGCTTCTCGACCGGCGCGATGAGCTACGGCTCGATCTCGCGCGAGGCGCACGAGACCCTCGCGATCGCGATGAACCGCATCGGCGGCAAGTCGAACACGGGTGAGGGCGGAGAGGACGTCGACCGTCTGCTCGACCCCGAGCGGCGCAGCGCGATCAAGCAGGTCGCCTCGGGCCGCTTCGGCGTGACGAGCATGTACCTCACGCAGGCCGACGACATCCAGATCAAGCTCGCGCAGGGCGCCAAGCCGGGGGAGGGCGGCCAGCTGCCGCCGACCAAGGTGTACCCGTGGGTGGCCCGCACCCGGCATGCGACCGCGGGCGTCGGGCTCATCTCGCCGCCGCCCCACCACGACATCTACTCGATCGAAGACCTCAAGCAACTGATCTTCGACCTGAAGCGCGCGAACCCGAACGCCCGGGTGCACGTCAAGCTCGTGAGCCAGTCGGGCATCGGCGCGGTCGCGGCGGGCACCGCGAAGGCGCTCGCCGACGTCATCCTGGTGTCGGGCCACGACGGCGGCACCGGTGCGAGCCCGCTGAACTCGCTCAAGCACGCCGGCACGCCGTGGGAGCTCGGCCTCGCCGAGACGCAGCAGACCCTCATGCTCAACGGCATGCGCGACCGCGTCGTCGTTCAGGTCGACGGCCAGATGAAGTCGGGACGCGACGTCATCATCGGTGCGCTGCTCGGTGCCGAGGAGTTCGGCTTCGCGACGGCCCCGCTGGTCGTCTCGGGATGCATCATGATGCGCGTGTGCCACCTCGACACGTGTCCCGTCGGTGTGGCCACCCAGAACCCGGTGCTGCGGCAGCGCTTCTCGGGCAAGCCCGAGTTCGTCGTCAACTTCATGGAGTTCATCGCCGAGGAGGTGCGCGAGTACCTCGCCGAGCTCGGCTTCCGCTCGCTCGACGAGGCGATCGGACACAGCGAGCTGCTCGACGTCGACAGGGCGGTCGAGCACTGGAAGGCCAGCGGCATGGACCTCGCGCCGATCCTCGACGGCCCGGCCTTCGCGCCCGAGCTGTCGCGGCGCAACAGCAGAGCGCAGGACCACGAGCTCGACCAGCACTTCGACGTGCAGCTCATCGAGGCCGCCCAGGACGTCATCGCGCGAGGGGGAGAAGTCACCCTCGACCTGCCGGTGCGCAACACCGCCCGCGCGGTCGGCACGCTGCTCGGCCACCACGTCACGCGTGCCCGCGGCGAGAACGGGCTGCGCTCCGGCTCGATCACCGTCAACCTGACCGGCTCGGCGGGTCAGTCGTTCGGCGCATTCATGCCGGCCGGCATCACGCTGCGCCTCGAGGGCGACTCGAACGACTACGTCGGGAAGGGTCTCTCCGGTGGTCAGATCGTCATCCGACCGCCGCGCGGAGCGACCTTCGACGCCTCGCGCAACGTCATCGCGGGCAACGTCATCGGGTACGGCGCGACGCAGGGCACGATGTTCCTGCGCGGCGCCGTGGGGGAGCGGTTCTTCGTGCGCAACTCGGGCGCGACGGCTGTCGTCGAGGGCGTCGGCGATCACGCGCTCGAGTACATGACCGGCGGACTCGCCGTCATCCTGGGCGCGACGGGCCGCAACCTCGGCGCGGGGATGTCGGGCGGAACCGCCTACGTGTACAAGCTGTCAACCGATCTCGTCAACCGCGAGGCGCTGGCGTCGGGCGAGCTCGAGCTCGGCCCGCTCGGCTCCGGTGACGCCGAGATGCTGCGCGACCTGCTCGAGCAGCACGTCGCCGAGACCGACTCCGAGCTCGCGGCACGACTGCTCGCCGACTTCGAGACCGAGCTCGAGAACTTCGTCCGCGTGATGCCGCGCGACTACGCGGCCGTGCTGCAGACCCGGCAGGATGCCGTCGCCGAGGGGCTGGACCCCGACGGCGAAGTCGTGTGGGGCCGAATCCTGGAGGTGACCGGTGGCTGACCCGAAGGGCTTCCTGAAAGTCACCGAGCGCGAGCTGCCGCCCCGGCGGCCCGTGCCGGTGCGGATCATGGACTGGAAGGAGGTCTACGAGACCTCCGACTCCGGTGTGCTGCGCCGTCAGGCCGGACGCTGCATGGACTGCGGCATCCCGTTCTGCCACCAGGGATGCCCGCTGGGCAACCTCATTCCGGAGTGGAACGACCTCACGTGGCGCGGCGAGGGTCGTGCGGCGAGCGAGCGGCTGCACGCCACCAACAACTTCCCGGAGTTCACCGGCCGTCTGTGCCCGGCGCCGTGCGAGAGCGCGTGCGTGCTGGGGATCAACCAGCCGGCGGTGACGATCAAGCAGGTCGAGGTGTCGATCGCCGACGAGGCCTTCTCGAACGGGTGGATCGAACCCGAGCCTCCGGGGCGCCTGACCGGCAAGACCGTCGCGGTCGTCGGCTCGGGCCCGGCCGGTCTCGCCGCGGCGCAGCAGCTCACGCGCGCCGGGCACACCGTCGCGGTCTTCGAGCGCGACGACCGCATCGGCGGCCTGCTGCGCTACGGCATCCCCGACTTCAAGATGGAGAAGAAGCACCTCGAGGCG